>JAJZWK010000087.1 GCA_021846725.1 Actinomycetes bacterium
CGGCAGAGGAGTCACTACAAGCTGAGAGGCGGCTTCGAGAGGATTACGAGAAGCGCTTTTTACAGATCAGGAGTCAACTCGCCAATTTAGAGGTGATAATGAAGTCATGGCTGGCTAACCTACAGTAGCTATAAGGCTTACTGCTAGGTTGCAGCCAAATAAAGATGGGATTCTTGTACTGGAAATATCAGCCCACTGACTGCACTGCGGCACGTAAGTGCTCTTGAAGATCTGATTTGACCAGATCGTTGGCTACCCGCAAGGCAGAGACTATAGCCTTGGAGGAAGATGACCCGTGGCTTATCAGGCAAATGCCGTCCACTCCAAGCAACATGGCACCTCCTACATTGTCAGGATCAAGCTTTTCTATTGTAAGGCTAAGCTGCTCAAAAAGAACCTTCCCTGCAGCTCGCGTGGATTCGTCGTGGCCTATTGCACCCATGAGAGCATCTACAAAGAACTTCAAAGAACCCTCCAGTGCCTTTAATGCCACATTGCCCGTAAAGCCATCCGTGACCACTACGTCTGCTGCCCCTTGCATCAGGTCTCTACCCTCTACATTTCCAATGAAAGTAAACTCTGAAGTGACTAGGTCAGCCAACAACTTATGTGCTTCTTTCACGTCGGCATTTCCTTTTGTAGATTCCTCGCCATTAGACAGAATTGCTACCCTTGGATTGTCCAATCCGTAACGAGCCTTACTGAACACAGCACCCATCGTTGCGAACTGAACCAGCATACTAGCTGGGCAATCTATATTAGCTCCGGAATCAAGAAATACAGTAGGAATATCAGTGGAGTTTGGAATTGGAGTTGCAATTGCAGGCCGTAGTATACCTTTTACCCTTCCCATCCTGAATAATGCACTAGCCATAGTGGCTCCCGTATTACCAGCACTGACCATAGCGGATGCCATCCCGTCTCTCACCAATTCAGCTGCGCGAACAAGGGAAGAATCTTTTTTGCGACGCACGCTAGTTGCAGGATCATCGTCCATACCTATTACCTCTGAGCAATTCACGACCGGAATGTCTCCTGTATCTCCAATAGCATCAGCCATTCCAGTCAAGATGATGGGGATACCATACTGCTCATGAGCAATCAAGGCACCCTTGACTATCTCCGAAGGTGCGTAATCGCCCCCCATGGCATCCAGCGCTACGGGCAACTGCTGGGATGCGCCATTATCTGCAAGATTGATCAATTAGTCGACCTCGACGACTTGGCGTCCTTTGTACCATCCACAGTTGGGGCAAACTACATGGGGCAACTTTGCGCTATGGCACTGTGGACACAGGCTTCTGGCTGGCTGAGTCAATTTCCAGTTCGCGGCGCGCCTCTGCCTATGCTTTGCTCGTGAAGTCTTTTTCTTTGGTACCGGCAATGTCTATCTCCTCAATTCATATAAGCCACTTGTTGAACTCATGAAGAGTCTACACGAAATAATACCGCTCGGTTTTCAGATTATCAAGAGCTTTCCATCGCGGATCTACAGATGGATTACAAGAACACTTCTCCTCATTAAGATCTGCCCCACAATCAGGACATATACCCCTACAATCAGGAGAACACAGTGGAGTAAGGGGTAATTCAGTTACAATTGCATCACGTACCATAGGCTCCAAGTCAATCATGCCGTTAGCTATAGGATATATCAGCTCATCCTCAGGATTCTTCTGGTACATCTCACTTATTTCCAGTGACAAATCACCACCCACATCAGCCAGACACCTTCTACAACTACCATGCCATTGCGTAGAAATGACACCAGTGACCAACACAGTATGCCCTCTAGCCACAAACTCAATGTCTATATCTATCCGTTCGGAAGGCAACACCGACACGTCTAGACAGCTTAAATCCTCAAGAGTAACTCCGACAGAGATGCTCTTGGGTACTCCAGGATGTTTCAGTAACTCGTTTGCGGAATAACATAAAGCATCATCCGTCCCCACAACGGAGGCATGCTTTACTCCCTGCGTGTTCACCTGCCTATTTCGGGTAAAATTATACCCAGCCTGTCTGCGTTCTCCCATGTCCTACCCTGGTCAAACTCATGCCTTGTCCTGATCAAAAAAGTGCCTGCTGGAATCATCTTCTTCGTCACTATCCGTACTGCCGTTATCCGAATCTCTGATCGGCCTATCCGTGTTAGAACCTCTCTTGGTCTGACTACCCTGACCCGTAGAATGAGTATCTGTATGCCTTTCTCTTGTCGGCTGCGCCCCTGCCTGTTGCATCCCTGCTGGCCGCCCCCTCAATGGCTGCTCTCTAGCTGGCTTCTCTACAACTGGCTGCACCCCGTGCCTATTTGGACGCATATCATCAGAACTGCTAACAGTAACTACCTCAGAATCGGTGGTCGATGATGATACATTCTTTCGTGGCACACCTGACTTCTGTGGCACACCTGATGCACTTGCCTTTGATGGAGTAGCTGAGACATCTGATGCATCCACAGCAAACGACGCAGACGACGCACGCCCAGACGATGAGACAGCTGACACGCCTGAAGCATCCACATCACTTGACACACCTACATCAGCTACAGTTCTAGTAGACATTGGCGACTCAACAAAGCGTTTGTCGCCAGAAGAATTACCTGTTCTGGCGGTCGAAGATGCATTGGAAAAATCTGTTCCCGCGGTCGAAGATACCATCTTTTCCCGCCCTTCACGCACTGACCGCAAGATGCGATCGAGTGATACCTCAAAAGCAGCCAGCCTCTTGTCGCAGTATTCATCCACGGCACGACGTATCCTATTGGCCTCACCGTTAGCCTCATCTACGATACGCTGCGCACTACGTCTCGCCTCACGTACTATCTCGCTCCTTTGAACCATACGCTCTGCCTGAGCACGTACGTCATCGAGTATTTCTTGCGCTTCGCGCTCACGTTGAGCAAGAAAGCTATCCTTCTCCTCTATCATATTGCGCGCTTCAGCCAACTCTTTTGGCAATGCATCAATAGCCTCTTCTATCAACTCTGTCAGTTCGTCACGATCAATCTTGACATATGATGAAAACAGAGCTTGATGTGCATTGTGCAATACATACAACACATCATGTAGTATGGCCTCACTACGGATGTCAAATGCCTTGGCATGCTTTGCCGCCCTCTGTAGTGCTTCTCTTGCTTTATCTGGGTCATCCTTCATTGAGTACCTCCACATTTTAGCTTAAGCTGCTCAGCAACCGGAGCCGGCACAAACCCGCTTACATCACCATTGAATCTTGCAACCTCTCTGAGCAGACGTGATGCTATAAACGAGGACATGGAGTCAGTAGGTATAAATATGGTATCTATCCCCGATAATTGGTAGTTCATCTGAGCCATCTGCAACTCGTTCTCGAAGTCAGTAACAGCACGTAATCCCTTTACAATTGCGTTGGCACCGACATCCTTGGCCACATTGACAACTAACGTACTGATAGCCACTATACGTACCCTGTCAAGATGCGTAACCGATCGTTCTATCATCTCTTGGCGTTCTTTCAATGTAAACATGGGGTCAGTTTTTTGCGGGTTTCGCAGTACAGCGACCACGACTTGATCGAACATCTTTACTGCACGCTCTACTACTTCGAGATGGCCATTATGAAATGGATCAAATGATCCAGGGAACAAAACGGTTGTCAATTGCTACTTACCTCCATAGACTATACATAGATACTACTACCTAGAATGATAAAATGCCATCCACAAAGTCTGACATCCTCCCCATGGCCAAAGCCAGGGGCTTGTGGAACGCGACATGCTGGCCGCACCAATCTTAGAATCGACGGCACAACTACTCAGGTAGCAGATGAGGCACGCATACGTAATACCGTAACCATGGTGCCACCATATCTATGCTGTTTTACTACCTCCCATCCAGATGGAATAACGTAGTCACCTGGCCTCGTCTCTATCACGGCAAATGATGCACGCAACTTACTCAATAAATTACCACCTATAACCGGCATCCTCTTGTCTACCCTCTTCTCGCTTGAGTCGACAGGACCGCTGTGTCCGACAGATTCACTACGTACACCATGACCACTGCGTACACCATGACCACTGTGTCCTACAGGATCACCAAAATGATCATCAACAACAGAGTAGGTACCAGGTATAGAACAGACCAGATCGTATGGTGCATCTACAAACGCAATGTCAAACATACTACTCGATTGCAGGAATCTATCTACTCGAGAATGGACAATACTGTACTTACTCACCGGAACGCCAAGGTCATCAAGATTCTGTTTTATGCTCATTGCCGCACGATGATTAGACTCTACAAATGTCACCCTACCTGCCCCCCTGGAAATAGCTTCGATGCCCAGCATGCCAGTACCAGCATAAAGGTCCACTACCTCAGCACCTTCAATTACCCCAAGTGCTCCGGGTATGGGTATACTGCCTACCATATCGAAGATAGCCTTACGCACCAATGCCGAAGTAGGACGTAAGTTTACCGCACCATGAGGATAACGTATATTCCTCCCCTTGTAGGTACCACCGATAATCTTCATAGCTTCATATAGTGAACCGATTCACCGGCATCACCCACTCGGTCGTCACCCACTCGGTCGTCGTCCACTCGGTCGTCGTCCACTCGGTCGTCACCCACTTACCAAATAATGCGCGGCACCCGAGATAAACATGTCTACTTCATCGCGAAGCAAATTGTTCATTGCCAACTCGGGATCACGAGATACCAGATCTACAGCTACCGAGCGTGCCTTGTCTACAAACTCTCTATCCACCCGTCTCAGCGTAGCCAACTTGAAGCCACTCCTCCCAGCCTGGCGGGTACCCAGTATCGCGCCCTCCCCGCGTATATCCATATCCATCTCTGCCAATTCGAATCCGTCTGTAGTAGATGCAAATGCCTCCAAACGCCTCTCCCCATCTTTTGTGGTCGGGTTGCCTATTGCATAGCACCAGGCAGGCAGGTCGGAGCGTCCTACTCTACCGCGCAACTGATGGAGTTGGGAAAGACCAAATCTTTCAGCACTCTCAATCACCATTACGGTAGCATTCGGCACATCCACTCCTACCTCGATAACCGTCGTAGAAACCAGCACTCTCACATCACCTGCCTTGAACCTCTCCATGATCTCAGCCTTGGTGTTTGCGGGTAGCTGGCCATGCATGACCCCAATATCCACGCCAGAGAGTGGTCCCGTTGCCAACTTATCCAATTCTTGGGCGGTAGATGTAGCTTCAAGTCGTTCATTGTCGTCAATCAGAGGACAGACTACATAAGCATTGTGACCAGCCTCCACCTCTGAGCGCACTCTCTCCCATACTCCTGCCTCATCTCGGGAATCTCTTACCCATATGGTATGCACAGGACGGCGACCTTTTGGCATTTCACTCATTACCGTCTGATCAAGATCTCCGAATATTGCAAGCGCAGCAGTACGCGGTATCGGGGTAGCAGTCATGACCAATACATCGGGATCATGGCTTCCGGAATCTACCCCCTTACCCCTTATAGACAATCGCTGCTCCACACCAAACCGGTGCTGCTCGTCCACCACCACTACGCCCAGATTGTTGAAGGATACCGCCTGACCAAGCAAAGCATGAGTGCCAACGACAATGTCGACTCTACCGTCTGCAATATCATCGAGTACCCGTCTTCGATGAGTTGCCGACATGCGACCAGTGAGCAGTTGTATTTCGAGAGGGCGCATTCCCCCTATTACACCATCATCATAGACAAGTATCTCGCCCATAAGCGAGCGCAATGAAATAAGGTGCTGCTCTGCCAGTACTTCAGTCGGTGCCATGAGCGCAGCCTGATAACCGCCCTGTACCCCGATCAACATCGCTGCAGCAGCCACAACAGTCTTTCCGGAACCTACGTCACCCTGTAAAAGCCTATGCATAGGAAGACTGCCTGACATGTCCTTAGCTATATCATATAGAGCATTCAACTGCGACTCGGTAAGTTCAAATGGGAGTCCACGCAAAAAAGAGCTCACGATACTGCTATCCGCACCTATGTCGCCCTTTCCGTCGACGATTTTATCCCTTTCAATGCCAGCACTGTTGCCAGCACTGTTGCCAGCACTGTTGTCAGCATCATTTCCGCTGGTATCTAAAGTACCATCACCAACAATACCGCTACCCCCATTGCCAACATCCAAAGCACTGCCAACGACACCATGGTCTATGAAGTCATGTTCGTCGATCCCCTCACGATCGCCTATACCT
>JAJZWK010000088.1 GCA_021846725.1 Actinomycetes bacterium
GACTGGGTAGATCATGGTATCGCCGACCATTGATCAACGCTACGCCGGAATCAGGGTAATCAAGACCCATAATCAGACGCATGGTAGTCGATTTTCCAGAACCATTCGGACCGAGAAACCCGGTCACGGTACCTGGCTTTACCTGAAACGACAGGTCATCAACCGCTACAGTGGACCCGTATCGCTTGGTTATCCGTTGAACTTCTATCATCTATACCCAACCTACACTACGTTTATGTGAAAATGCTGAGATCAGCATGTGTCACAGCAAACACTATCACTGTATAGCTCATTACCAGTGGCAGCTTGGTCCATATGCAATGTGTCCAACTGATTCTGCATAGGCTCGGCGCAGCAAAACCACGATTCAGTCAATCTGGGCCTGTCTGCAGCTGCAATAGACGACTGCAAACCACTTATTACTTCACCCGTCCCCATACTGACACGCTCGAAGCTGCCACTGCACGATGAATCGAATATCTTGCCTATTCTGGATCTAATCAAATCGAAAGCCTCGATACAATCGAGATTCTCCTCACTAATAAAGGTAGCTATACTCTCAAGATCATCCTGTAAGGCATCGAGTTCACCATCGGGAGATGCCCATTCGTAACTCAACTTGCCAGAATCGAATTGTCTAAAGGATCCGCTAGTCCGTTGATCTTGAAGAAGCAGGGAGCCAGGAGGTACGAGTAGCCTTATGGCCCACTGTACGGGATCTATATTTGGGATCAGATCAAACGCAACAGCCATATCAAGGAGCGTTATCATATCATTACGTGTAGTCCATGGCGTAAAGGGCATCAACGAGACACGTGGTTCTATCCCGTTTGTGCGTAATATCCGTACAGCATTTTCCATATCCTTTAGATTATGCCCCTTATGCAACAACTCAAGTATCCGATCTGAGGCAGATTCGAATGCCGATACTACAAATATGCATCCCTTGCGAGCAAGTTCCGGAAAGATGTCAGCGTACTTGACGATATGACTCACCTTGATGGTCAAATCGCAAGTCAGCTGAGGAAAAGAATCGTGCACCGCAGACAGGACTCTTACTGCATACGATGGGGAGTTTAGGAAATCAGGATCACCAAAGGTAATATGCTGTGCTCCAGCTGACACCAGATTGTCCACATCCTCCAACAATATGTCAAGATCATTTTTACGAATACGACCGTTGTATACCGATGGCACGGGACAGTGAAGACACTTGTGGGCACACCCTCTGGTAGCCTCCACATAACCAGTGAGGTACTCCTTGCGATAATACGACAGGCGTGCATATCGATTCAACGATGGCAATAGATCCCTATTGGGAAGTACTGGCATGCTGCGATCAAGCACGACTACGTTCCTATTGCTGGAGGCACCAGCACTACACACTCCGGATGCAGCACCATCCAGACCATGAATGTCTATATTGCTCCGTCCGGCCACAACACTATTTGACCCAGCTATCTCATCTACCCATTTGACCAGGGATGGTTCATACTCACCAGAAATAAACTTATTTATACAACCAGCAACTGGAGAGAAAGAAGCTACATTTGCATAAAGACCATAGAAACATATCGGCGCAGTAATGCCGACTTTTCGAATATTGTCGGTTAGCTGCAGCGCTATACGTGCAGCAGTATGCATAGGAACTGATATTGCAATTGCATCGACAAGAGCTGCGGTATATGTATCAAATGAATCGACGGAGGTGTCTATGCAAGTAACATCATGACCAGCGCGAATCAACCACGCTGCTGGAGATGCCAGGCCAATCGGCTGGTGCCCTAATTCATAAGTGGATACAAGCAGTACATGCACTGTCCACTAGGATAATGGAAAATCACAACTTCCATGCCACAAACCGGTAATAAAAGGTACCGTTTCTTCACCATAGTGAGTCCAGCCGTTACAAATGAGAAACTACAGTTCTCTCTCTTCCTGCTCGGTTACCTCGCTGGAATGCAGATCGTCATTGTCATATTGCATCTTTCCGCCTACCTTATCCTTGCCGATCGAACCATTGAGAATATCTTCCCATTCTCCCTGCTCAGCCATACACCAAGCCGCATGATCATCGTCACCTTCAGCACCGCATTCCGGGCATCTACGATGCAAAGATGGAGTGGAGCGCTTCATGCTACGAGCTTCTTCGAAACGACGGTGCCGTCCTTTTTTCACCAGTACATCCTCCTATCTATGTTGTTGGCGATAGATACCCAGTCTATGTATGCCACCACCATGAGAATATTAATCATAGTATAGACTAGTAATATGACCGATTTCAACCCAGATGATATGATTGCACGCTTTCGAGAACGAGCAGAGGCCGTACAACGTCGTGGAGTGCCACCGGTAGAAGGACCCGAACGTCAACGCTTCATCGATCAGGCACGTCTTGACTACCTCGACTTCGCCATGCTGGCAGACGCAAAGGCCAGCTTGGACGACGGAATACTGACGCTTCGAATTGACCTCAGAGCGCCAAATACATCAAATAGCTGATACAACTTCCTCATACAACTAAATCCAGGGGTTGGTCAGGTATACTAGTGGCCCATTTGCAAGGCAGACCACTAGCGCTCAATCTTCACTACAGGGTACGGCTCCATCACCCCAAAATGACCAGGAACAAGTGAATATGCAACCATAGTACCCGGCATAACAGTACGAGTACCATCGCTTATAGCCGTACAATGGAACCGGAGTCCGCCTCGGACAGTCTCCTGATCACTAGATTCTCTGCTAATAGTATCTCTGCTGCCTGTCTCTATATTGCTATCGGTACTTACACCAGCAAGCTGGTTACCTACAGAATCATTGCTACCATCAGATTTACTTTCCGTAATCATGCTGATCACACCCACCCCCCTTGATTCATCGTAAGAATCGACCACGCCCAGTAACATGTAGCTGCAATCTCCACTCAATGTACTACCTTTGAGATGGGTATCTCCACAATATCGCTGGCACCCGCATCTTTCAATTCCGGTATAAGCGTATTGACATTCTTCTTCTCCACTACAGTCTCTACAGCGTATCCACCCTCACCGGCTAGTTTGGATACCGTAGGTGATTTCATGGATGGCAATAATTCGAGTACCCTATTCAATCCAGCTTCCACCACATTGAGCTTGATCAGTACCTTACCTCGTGCCTCCAACACCCCAGTCAAAAGAGTCATGATCTGCTCCATTGCGTGGAAACTGTTGGGATCTTGTGCACACTTTTGATTGGTGATCAACTCAGTACGAGATACTAGCAATGTCGCAATGATCTTCAGACCGGCAGCCTTGAGCGCCCTGCCAGTCTCAGTTATCTCCACTACTGCATCGACGATCTCCGGTACCTTTGCTTCTGTAGCACCGTAAGAAAGTTGAATATCTGCCTCTATACCCAGCCGATCAAAATAACGTCTAGTCAGCTGTGGATACTCAGTAGAAATCCTCACGCCGGATGGCAGCTCACTGGGGTCGTTGTAGGAAGAATCTCCCGGTACAGCAAGTACAACACGGATAGGGTTGGATGTGGCCTTTGAATAGGCCAACTCACCCAATGATACCACGTCTGCTCCTGTCTCTTCTATCCAGTCCCGCCCGGTGATACCGAGATCGAATATACCTCTCTCTACATATATGGGAATCTCTTGAGGTCTCAGAATCATCACTTCGCCTATACGAGGATCATCTATACCTGCTCTGTAATCGACAGAAGAGCTCCGAGATACACTGAGATCTGCTGCTTCGAATAATTCAAGAGTGGCTTTTTCTAGGGATCCCTTGGGTAGTACTATCCTCAGATCACGACTTGCAGTACCGGCACTGGCATCGCCTATGGTGTTCACGATTGTACCTCTTTATCTTTCGTAGTCACAAGATGGCGAGAGAATATATCCGCCATTTTCAATGCTACGGTCACTGCTTCGTATCCCTTGTTACCAGTCCCTTTCTCTGAGCGCTCGAGTGCCTGTTGTTCGTTGTCCGTCGTAAGTACCCCAAAAACAATCGGCTTGTCCACCTCAAGCATTACCTGCCGGATACCTGCTGCACACTCACCTGCTACATAATCAAAGTGAGGTGTATCTCCCCTTATCACGGAGCCCAAACATACAATTGCATCATAAGCATTACTCGAAGCCATCCGTCGCGCCGCCAGCGGAATCTCGAAAGCTCCTGGTACCCAGGTAACAGTAGCTATTCGAGGCGATATACCGTATGTCTCCAATGCCTCGAGTGCCCCATCCAAGAGCCTCTTGGTTATCGACGAATTGAACAACGAACAGACCAACCCAATCCTGGCTCCTCTCGATGCAGCCACTTTGGCATCCCCCCGAATAACTTTACTCACTTTAGACTCTATCTCCTGCCACTCACTATCAGACAGATCTGACAAATTGGCATCAGGCGTATTACCAGCTTTAAAGGACATCATCCAACCCTTCTATAAGATGTCCCATGCGCTCTCGTTTGGTGCGCAAATACTTTATATTCTCCGGATTGACGGCAGGCGGCAGTGCCACACGTTCAGTAATCACCAATCCAAATCCGTCCAGTCCACCATACTTGGCAGGATTATTCGTCATCAATCTCATCTTGGTGACACCGAGATCTGCAAGTATCTGAGAGCCGATGCCATACTCACGCACATCTACCGGCAATCCGAGATCAAGATTCGCATCGACAGTATCTCTTCCTTGCTCCTGTAAACTATATGCTCTCATCTTGTGCCCAAGCCCAATTCCGCGACCTTCATGTCCTCTTAGATATACTATGACCCCCCTACCCTCTTCTCCTATCATCGACATCGCCTGTTGGAGCTGAACTCCGCAATCACATCGCATAGAGCCGAAGACGTCACCGGTAAGGCACTCTGAGTGGACGCGAACCAGTACCGGCTCATCGCCCGATATATCACCCTTTACCAACGCGAAGTGCTGCTCGCCATCGAGTACCGATTCATACACCATACCCTCACAGTCACCAATTGCAGTAGGGATCCTCGCCTTTGAAACTAGCTGGACCAATTTTTCGTTACGCCTGCGAAACTTGATCAGATCTGCAATGGATATAATTGGTAGATCGTGCTCTGCTGCAAAATGTTCGAGATCAGGAAGTCTGGCCATGCTCTTCTTGTCTGCACTGACTATTTCGCATAACACACCACCCGGATAGAGGCCAGCCGCCTTGGCAAGATCAATAGTAGCCTCCGTATGTCCACCACGCTTCAACACTCCACCAGGAGAGTATCGCAAGGGAAAGACATGACCAGGTCGATTGAAATCCTTTGGAAGTGAATTGGGATCTACAAGTGCCCTTATGGTAGCTGCTCTATCTGCAGAAGAGATGCCAGAACTAGTACCATGCCTGTAATCGACGCTCACCGTGAAAGCCGTTCTCTGCGACTCTGTATTATACCTATGCTCGATCATAAGAGGTAAATCAAGCTCCTCCAAGCGCTCCGGAGTAAGAGGTACGCAAATGACTCCGGAAGTGTGTTCTAGGAAAAAAGCAATCTTATCCGGCGTCACCATTTCCGCAGCCATGACCAGATCGCCTTCGTTCTCTCTATCCTCATCATCTACCACAACGACCATACCGCCGTTACGGATAACTTCTATCGCATCTTCTATACTAGCTAACGCCACCAGGTTCTCTCCTTAGGTTCTATAGATACCTTTATATCATCTCCCATGGGTGTTATTTCCACAAACCGACCTCGCCACAATTCATGCATACTCTGCACACCCGGACCATTGAACATCGGCCTTGCATCATCCCCCCCAAATAAAACAGGTGCCATGTACAGTACATACCTGTCTACCATACCTGCATTATGGAACTCGTGGGCCACCACAGATCCCCCTTCGACCAATACCGACATATAACCCTCTTTAGCTAATCCTCGTAGTAGGTCTGTTATACCACCATCATACTCCCGGGCCGGGAGCACGCGGGCACCCTGTGGAATCTTGCCTAGTACTATTCGTAATGGTTGATGTATCTCTCGGTCGTCACTTTTGCTCTCCTCCGGGTGGTCATCGCTATGCAATCCGATAACCTCACTGTCACTATCACTGTCACTGTCACTGTCACTGGGTAAATGAGCACCTCTAGTATCATCTCCAGTATTCGTGATACCTCTGGTATGCCCCACATCTTCCATGTCCGACATATCGGATGCCTCCTGCGTTTCCAGAGGTGCCGATACTCGTGTA
>JAJZWK010000089.1 GCA_021846725.1 Actinomycetes bacterium
CTCGAAGTGAGCGACCTTCTAAAATTACACAGTCAACAGCATATCTAGAAATATCCATTGACATAGTTAACACCACTGTCCACTATGTCCCGCGACATGGTGTCCACTATGTCCCGCGACCAGACACAATTATGGAATAAGTGACTGGTTTCCACTTGCTTTCCGCCTGCGTCAACCATGACTGGGTAATCTGGCCGTTTGAGGTAGGCACAAATCCAATGCCTCCGTCACCGGACGGGGTCTGGCTTGATGACGCCACATCATTTTTGCTCTGAGTATTGTGTATACTTCCACATCCGGCAAGAACAAGGGAAAGTGTCATTATGCCCACCGAGACATACATTATCGGCTTCATTACCGAATAAACCTTCTCCTGTGAAAATAATTGAACACCTGGCGACCGCATTCCCTGTCCGTAAAGGCGGGGAGGTTCACTAATATGACACCAGTATAATTATTGACCATACCTCCGATCGTACAACACAGTATAGTGCAGATATGATCTTATACTATAACCATTCATGCCGACGATACTCCCACGCTAGCGGATCAGGCTAATGGTAAAGGTAGGAGAATGAGATAGCAGTGCAGATTAATTATATTTTGCTTGCTCGACCCGTCCAATAGCGTTCTCTAAGTAGCCGTTTATAAAGCTTTCCTGTAGGTGATCGCGGTAGTTCCTCTACGATATCGACTGATCTTGGGCACTTATAGTGGGCCAAATGCCGAGTACACCAGTCTATTAGTTCCTGCTCAATATCAGCAGAGGACAACGTAGTAGCTGGACTATCGGCAACGGCGACCGTATAATAGTTTGCTCTACCTGCATTCCCTGCACTACCTGCACTCGTCGACGCCCCCGTTCTGGAACGCTTCGTGCCAACTGTCGTATCTATATCTATATTTGCACCAGCATTTTTACCTACAGCTTCACCTGTAACAAGATCCTTCCTAAGAGTGACAACTGCCTTCAATGCTTCACCGAGGTCATCATCGGGAATGCCTATTACTGCTACATCGTCTACCAGCGGATGCATAATAAGTACGTTCTCCACCTCTTTTGGATAGATGTTTACTCCTCCCGATATGACCATATCGGCTTTGCGGTCGGTCAGGTACAGATAACCGTCATCATCCAAGTAGCCTACATCTCCTATGGTTGTCCATCCTTGCGGGCTACGTGATCCAGCGGTTTGAATTGGATCATTGTGATACTCAAAAGATCCACCATGAGCAAAGTAAACTGTACCAATCTCACCTGAGGGCAGATCGTTGCCATTATCATCTAGGATATGAATCTCACCTACGCTCGCTCTTCCGACAGAACCTCTGTGGGTAAGCCATTCCTGGGGTGGTATGTTGGTAAAGCCATTGAACTCCGAGCCGCCATAGTACTCATATAAGATCGGACCCCACCAGTCCATCATACGCTCCTTTATCTCTAATGGACATGGAGCGGCTGCATGTATAGACACTTTGTGAGTTTCCAGCTTGTAAGCATGCTTAACAGCTTCGGGTAGACGCAACAACCGGACAAACATAGTAGGAACCCATTGCGAATGAGTTACTGCGTATTGTTCAATATACTTTAGGGAGTTTTCAGCTTCGAAACGCTCCATTATGACGACAGTTCCACCTATGGTCTGCACACCGAGGCAGAATCCGAGAGGTGCGGCATGGTACAGCGGAGCTGTTGATAGATATATCGTATCTTCATCCATTCCATAGTGAGCTCGCATCAGGACGGATAGCGCCAAACCTTCTGTAGCAGGAGCATCTCGTAACGGACGGACAATGCCTTTAGGCCTTCCGGTGACACCTGAACTGTACAACATCAATTCACCAAGACGTTCGTCATCCACCTTTAAGCGTGTTGCACTTTTCACAGCCTCTTCATAATCTTGAAAACCATAGATGTTTTCGTATGTATTGCTTGTATCGCCTACTGGAGTCAATTCGTCTGTTGCTATATCTGTGCTTGCCTTGGATGTTGCGTCTTTCGTTTGGGCTGTACTTGTTGTGCTAACCAAGAGTTTAATATGCACACGATTACGATTTGCCATTTGAGACAATGCTTCAATAGCAGTGGGAACAAGCATCTCGGTTGTAACAAGACCCTCTGCATCGCAATCATCCAGTATATAAGCCACTTCTGTAGCACTAAGATGTGAGTTAATAGGAGTAAGATAAAGACCAGAGCGCATAGCGGCCCAACATACTTCTAGGTAACGAATGTCATTCTCCATGAAAAGTGCAATATGATGACCTAACTTTATCCCGTTTTCACGAAATACTTGTGCAAGGCAGCTAGAACGCCTATCAAGCTCGCCATAGGTAACGAATTCGCCACTACTCGCCATGATATGTGCAATGTGTTCGGGATTTTCCCGTGCGTGATCACCAATAAACAAACATATCCTCCTCTCCGATACGACCTCATTCGTACCAGCTCAAGCTCTCTAGATAAATGATACACCTACTGTACCCAACAATAGTACCAGTTTTCACGCCGTGGAGGTCACGAGAAGACTCAGGATTCATATGAACATGTGCTGCACGACCCCACGTCGCAGACCCAGTCTATTTACGACATAACTCACAATCCATATGAGCGTACCCTATGCGAATAGCCTCACTCTTTCCAGACTCAGCAGCCTTCGTAACTATACTTTCACTACCAAGTCTGATCACAAGGTCGAAACCCAGGCCATCGCAGGCGAACTCACTTCCATCGTACGTAGCACCGACATAGTGCTTCCAGGAAACATCACCAAGCGCACCACGCTATGTGTAAGGGAACATTGTGGAGGTAGAACATTGTGAAGATAGAAGAAGTGTCGTATATATCATGCCACACTTACCTACGTCTCCTGAACTACGTGTGTAGCTTTCGGAGCGGGGGAGCAGGCTATATATATCATGCCACACTTACCTACGTCTCCTGAACTACGTGTGTAGGGTTTCTATCCTGCTGTTTCACTGACCAGGCATGCGTCTCTCTTATAAGCGTAGTAATCCCTACCAGTACCACTGCAATAATGACCAGAACGATGGGCATTCCCAAATGGTCAAGATTATGTACATGTATACCAGTAGATACCGTGGCTCCTGCAAGTCCGGGGAAAGCAAGACCAAAGGCACCCCCCAACAAAAAGGCCAGACCGCCCCATTTCAACGTATTGGCTGCAGTACGAAGGGCCACCTGTCGTATTGCATCTTCGGAGAGTCCACGCCGCGTCGCCCACCATCCAAAAAATATACCAGCTATTACCTGAACTACTGTAGTGCCTAGACCAAACAGTGCTCCAGGTACCCACCCCAGATAAGCTGAATGCATCGCTGGAGAGAGCGTCGTATACAGTATCAGAGCAAATGCACCAAAACCCCAACCAGCTACGAATCCATGAACGGCAGGCATCCACGGCCGAGGGTCGTTAATCCATGCTGGCTTATCATTTTCCACATGCTCACCGGTATGTAGCGAGGATTTCTTATAACTGCCCATTCCAGGAAGATGCAGATGGAAGGCATGCCCACGACGCACAATCATCACTCCCGCCAAGGCCATTACAAATCCAACAATTATATAGACTACATAATCGACCGACCCGAACGTAAATACCCGTGATAAACCCAGATACGCAAGCTCACTGGCTATCGCCCTTTGAATAGTAAACGCCAACGAGAAAATCAACCCAGCTCTAAGCCCCTTTTTTGTAGAGTAGCCTCCTATGGCGTAGCTGAAGGTAATCGGCCAAGTGTGCTCATCGGGAGTAATACCATGAACCAAACCGAGCAAAAACGCAACGAGTAAAATAGCTGCACCACTTATATGGGCAGGATTCCATAGATTGACTGCAAAAACAGATGTAAACATAACTACGCTCCTCTCGCTATTCGGCAATCCTTACATATGCCTTTGATAATCAGGCTGTGCCCGGTAATAGTGAAACCGGTCTCTGATTCCAGATCAGCCAGTGTCGCATCCATCAAGCCACATGGAGCAGGAACCAATTGTCCGCATTGCTCGCACAGGAGGTGGTCATGATGATCCGCTGATAGCTCAAACCTGGATTTACCGTCCTCGACATCTATTTTGGAAACAAGCCGACCAGACTCCAAACGCTCCATGGCACGAAATACCGAAGAAAAGTCGGCAGATACCCCTTTGGCATTCAGCCCATTTCTAATATCCTCCAAAGTCCAAGTGTGGTAACTATCATCGTGCATCAGATTGATAATTGCGTCTGGAATAACTGCCTTTCTACCCATATGAACTATTATATAGGGGTCAAATATATTATGCAACCTATTTGCACAACCTATTTGCACAAAATTATATCAATTATGCTACTGCGAATACTCACCTATGTTGTACCGGGTAATGCCTTTATTCATGAGATGGGCCAGATGGAGCATATACTATATAGAATGATCCAATATCCCGACGACATTTATACTGAAGCATCCTCAAACAACAATACCCTCAGCAACCTTGGGCCATTGCGTCCCATGGCCGGTGTATGGGAAGGATCTATGGGTGTAGATATACATCCTTTCAGCAATGGCAGCGAACAAGATACCTATACCGAACGATACGAGCTTCAGCCTATTGACCCTCAGACAAATGGCCCACAATTATTTTACGGCCTACGATACCATACCCATATAGTGAAACCGGGTGAAGTAGAGACATTCCACGATCAGGTCGGTTACTGGCTGTGGGAACCTGGCGCTAACACGATAATAATGACCATTGCAATACCCAGGGGCCAGATAGCTATGGCATCAGGGACGGCTAATCCTGACTCGACCACGTTCGCACTCAGCGCTACCGCAGGAAGCGATACCTACGGAATATGCTCAAACCCATTCCTCCAAGATACCTTTCGTACAATCAAATTCGATATAACAGTTACGATCAACTCCGATGGAACCTGGTCGTACAATCAAAATACTACCATGGTGATCAGTGACAGGGAAAATATATTCCACCATATAGACAAAAATACTCTTTCTAAGATATCGGAGCCTACTCCAAATCCACTAGCTCTAAACTGAGCTGTCTCACTGATTGGCTTCATGGGGCAGCGCTGATCCAGCAAGGTGTAGATACAGAATCAAGATTAGTAGTGTCGTTTGGTACAGATGGGGCGGTCCGCGTCTTCCCCCGTCAGACGTGACCACTACTGCACCACTATCGCCGGTGGCCACACAGTAAGTCGTAGTAGGGCAGGATATGGCATCAAGATTACCGGCGGGAGCCGGGGGTTGCGAAAGCCAGGAAATACATATGAAGCAACTTAAGAGACTCCCTTCTGGACAGTCGTTACCTACGCAGGAGCAGCTGGAAGAATGGACTCACGCATGAAGTAAATTAAGAGGCTTCCTTCTGGACAGTCTCCAGTACTTTTGATGCATGACCATCAGCTTTGACGTTGTACCATGCCTTCTCCACCATACCGTCTGGTCCTATCAGAAACGTCGAACGAATTACCCCCTCAGTCTGCTTGCCATACATGACTTTCGTTCCAAATGCGCCATAAGCCTTCATGGTGCTGCGATCCACATCGGAAAGAAGCTTTATCGCCAAACCATACTTCTCTGAAAACCGCTGATGGCTCTGGCCCGAGTCTGGCGATATCCCCAGAATAGTAATACCAGCTTCCTTGAATTCATCAAGATGGTCATTAAACTGGCATGCCTCTTTTGTGCAGCCCGGCGTAGAATCCTTTGGATAGAAATAGACCACCACCCTACTGCCCCGAAAGTCATCCAGGGATACCATATTGCCTTCCGAATCCGGCAATGTAAACACAGGCGCTTTCGCACCAACTTCCAACCGTGACATCACATCCTCCTTACTTGTTACTCCGTTCCTCTTCACATAGGCTCTATACAATACTTTAGCGAGATCTTCACAATTGGGCTTGACCTGCTTCAATATTACCTGATTTCGATACTGACCACAAGTTAAGAGCTCTTTTACCACACGCCATCCACAGGGTTGCGTGGTCAGATAATGAGATATTCGCTGATACTTCAGGGAACGGCCACCGCGCCGCCACGGTTCTCGGTGGATATGCGCGTCGCTGATGCTCATTGATAC
>JAJZWK010000090.1 GCA_021846725.1 Actinomycetes bacterium
GGAGACCTGGTACCACCATTGCGGACTTGGTGGTAGTAAAGGTAGGTACTTCAGGTACTATAGATATCTACAATTTTGCTGGCTCTACCGATGTGATAGTGGACGTGGAGGGGTGGTACTAGCGTAGTATGCCCGTATCGTTGGATTCTCGGCCACGGCTTTTAAATGTAGTGGACGTGAAGGGGTGGCACTAGTGACCTGTCCCGCCAATAACCATGGGTTCCCACCAGCCAGAGACGACACCCAGTCAGACGGCACCTCTGACTAGCCGGATAACGTTACGCTATTTACGGAACAGACCACTAGCGATATGCCATATTTTGATCTCAGGCAGTTATTTCCTGAAGGCGCTTGGTGATTTCTTCTGTGGTCGAGTCGGGTGGGGCAGCCTGGAGTGCCATCAGCTTAGCCATGTCACCCTCTACCTTGATCTTTCCGGCCATGAAAGCCTGCATACCCGCTTGGGCATTGCCTTCAATCAGTATTGCCTTGGCAGTCCCATAGTCTAGCGTGATCTTTAGCTGCGAATCATCGATATGCCCCAGATCTACCTCTACTCCATTACCTGTCGTATCGAGATGTGCTTCTATGTTGCCGTCTTCTCTAAAAGGTACCTCGGTAATGACCAAATTTGCCTTTACTTCTACTGGTCGTGCTCCAGTCTCTTTTCCTTCATATTCTGCACGTATCTTCTTTGCTTCCTCTATCCATTCATCGCTCAAAAACTGGTACTCTGCCATTCTGTTTTTCTCCTCTTCTTCAGGCCGCTTTTTAACGGCACGGTTCCTAATGCTACTTGTAAGTTTGCAATTGACTGCTTAGTCAATTGCTGGTTGTAATTGTATAACAGGTGATGTCGCTTTGTCACATCAATCTGCAATATTGCTATATGATCTGTCGATGGGTTGCTATTGCCTGTCTACAGGTTGCTATTGTCCTGTTATAGTAGATGTTTATGCAGCAAGATACAGAATCGAGTGGGCGCATCAGCCGTGATGAGGTAGCCCATGTCGCCAGATTAGCGCGCCTGAAGATAGATGAGGATGAGTTGGATACTTACACAAAGCAACTCTCAGCAGTGCTGGACTACGCGGCGCAAGTAGCCGCCATAGATACCGCCGGAGTTGTACCTACATCTCACCCGATACCTTTGATAAACGTCGCTAGGGAGGATACTCCATCCTCCCCCATAGATCGTGAAGAGGTACTTTATATGGCTCCAGATACTGAAGCCGGTATGTTCAAAGTCCCAAGAATCATGGAGGATTCACCATGACCGTTCGGAGAGGATTTACTACGACAGGCTGGGCAGCCACTCTTGCTGCGATGATTCGTAACGGTGAGGTATCTGCGCGTGAGGTATCCAGTCGGTATTTGGATGCTATTACAGAGCTTAATCCGTCATTGAATGCATTTACAACCACTACAGTAGAGAGTGCGTTGGAGCAAGCCGAGCAGGTAGACAGGTTGGTTGCCAGAGGTGAAGATCCAGGGCCGCTCTGTGGAATACCAGTTGCGGTAAAGGATAATCTCTGTACCAGAGGTATCCCTACTACTTGTTCGTCGCGTATGCTTGATGGCTGGTGTCCGCCATATAGTGCAACTGTTGTAGAGGCATTACGACAAGCGGGAGCAGTGATACTTGGTAAGACCAACATGGATGAGTTTGCCATGGGGTCATCGACTGAGACATCTGTCTATGGGGTAACCCATAATCCTTACAATTTAGAGAGGGTTCCGGGAGGTTCTAGCGGAGGATCTGCTGCTGCTGTCGCGTCCGGGATGGCTGTGGTTGCCCTGGGTTCTGATACAGGTGGTTCCATACGCCAACCAGCTTCTTTATGCGGTGTGGTAGGGATGAAGCCTACATATGGCACAGTCTCTCGTTTTGGCCTTATTGCGTTTGCCAGTTCGCTTGATCAGGTAGGTCCATTCGGTCGCAGTGTGCAGGATGTAGCGCTGGCTTATTCTGTAATTGCTGGCTATGACAGTATGGATAGCACCTCACTGAAGGTCAGTTTCGATGGTCATTCGCGGTTTCTCCAGCTTGATGACAGCAATATCTCTACTAGAGGAGTTGGTAATACATTAAAAGGGAGGCTGGATGGGGAACGAGCCTCTAGTGCAGTAGCGGTTGCTGGCAGAACAACCGGTACGGTGCAAGTTGGTAGTCGTGATCTAGGTATCTATACCGATGAGGTATTGAATGCCCCTGTAGATGGTATCAGGGTAGGCATACTCAAAGAGATCAGTGACAGTATTGCACCTGATGTGCATAGGAGAGTGATGGAGGCGGCTGAAGCTCTGGCTACGTTGGGGGCACGAGTAGATGAGGTATCCATTCCCGAGCTTAGTTATGCGTTACCTGCTTATTATCTGATAGCACCTGCTGAAGCATCTTCTAATCTGGCACGATATGACGGAATACGTTATGGATTACGTGTTGAAGATGAGGACGTGGTTTCTATGATGTCCGCTACTCGTTCATCTGGATTTGGCTCAGAGGTGAAGCGGAGAATCATGCTGGGCACCTACGCGTTATCTGCTGGCTATTATGATGCTTATTATGGCCAGGCACAGCGAGTACGAACAGTCCTGATCGAAGCCTTCTTACGGGCATATAACGATTTTGATGTGCTTATCGGAGCCACCGCTCCTACTACGGCGTTTGGGCTGGGGGAGAAGATAGGCGATCCCCTGACTATGTATATGTCTGATGTATGCACCATTCCTTCGAATCTTGCTGGCCATCCTTCTATCAGTGTGCCATATGGAACAGGAGATGATGGTTTGCCCGTTGGCGTGCAGGTATTGGCACCTGCACTGGGGGAGCCGGTCATGTTCAGTGTGGCAGCTACTCTTGAGCGGGTAGCACCGGAATTACAGCCTCCCAAGTTATATCATGACGGCAGTTTGTATTATAAGAATGCGTATCTACAGGAGGCGGATAGATGAATGAGATGAATCAGTACCGTGCAGTGTGGGTCAGTACTCCAGCATCGGCACTGGCAGCGGAGGCGGATAGATGAATGAGATGAATCAGTACCGCGGCTATGAACCGGTGATAGGCTTGGAGGTTCATTGTGAGCTGGATACCGCTACCAAGATGTTTTGTGGGTGTTCCAATTCATTCGGGGATGTGCCAAATACTAATATATGTCCGGTCTGTCTTGCCCTCCCTGGTTCGTTGCCTGTAGTGAATTCAACTGCTGTTGAATATGCTGCACGTATAGGTATTGCATTGCACTGTAAAGTGCAGCCATCTATATTTCATCGTAAGAACTATTTCTATCCTGATATGCCCAAAGATTACCAGATAAGTCAGTATGATGAGCCTATAAATGTAGACGGTTGGCTGGATCTACCAATGAGCGGAGTCCGTATTGGAATTGAGCGGGCTCATATGGAGGAGGATACTGGTAAGACTACCCACATGGGAGGTGGTGGGCGTATCCATGACTCTGCCTATTCTCTTGTAGACTACAACAGGGCAGGTGTGCCACTTATTGAGATAGTATCTAGACCAGATATACATTCTGCAGAGCAGGCACGTGAATACGTTTCTGAGCTAAGGATGATTCTGGTATCTATTGGTGTTTCCAAAGCGCGCATGGAAGAAGGGTCGCTTAGGGTAGATGCCAACGTATCTGTGCGTCCAATTGGCTCTGACACTCTTGGCACGCGGTGTGAGGTAAAAAATCTGAATTCCCTACGCTCACTGACCAGGGCTATCGAGTACGAGATCGTACGGCAGGTCGAGTTGCTGGAAACTGGCGAAGCCGTTGTTCAGCAGACACGTCACTGGGATGAAGCCGGTGGAATGACGATAGCGTTAAGGTCAAAAGAAGAGGCTCATGATTATAGATACTTTGCCGAGCCGGACCTAGTCAGGGTCGATCTTGGAGATGAACGTATAGATCAAATCGCTGCTGAATTACCTGATACTCCAGAGAAACGCAGAATGAGATTGATGGAGGTAATTCAGTCTGTTGAATCTTTGCCATCTGATAGTGTGGGTGATGTTGGCTACGATAATGCAGCAGTTTCGGATGGTACCGATACCAGACAGCCGAATAGGGTCGGTAATGTGATTACCGTTGTAGAGATGGGGCTGGATCACTTGGTGATAGCTGCACTGGAGGGTGGCGTAACTGCAGATAGAGCCCTGTCGCGTACGCTGAACGAGGCAGCAGCGAGAATTGAGGATGCAGATAAACTTGATCCTGCGGCCTATACCAAGTTACTCATGATGGAGCAGGATGGTAAGCTGACTGCCACTCAGGCAAAGGCAGTGCTCCAATC
The DNA here is from genome assembly GCA_021846725.1 of Actinomycetes bacterium. GTDB lineage: Bacteria > Actinomycetota > Acidimicrobiia > Acidimicrobiales > JAMCPL01 > JAMCPL01. The sequence continues at coordinate 4,303 of JAJZWK010000090.1, forward strand.
TATGATGGATGGCGGCGGTGATCCGGAGTTGATCGCTTCTACTATGGGATTTGAGGCAATGGATTCTTCGGAGATGATGGATATTGTAGCTGGAATAGTTCGGGATCATCCTGATGAGTGGAGGCGCTATAAGAATGGAGAGGCGAAGCTAGCGCAGTTCTTTGTCGGACAGGCTATGAAGATTACCCGAGGAAAGGCTAACGGCAGGGAAGTAATCTCCATGTTGGATCAGATCAAGCAGTAAGCAGTTAATGTAGTAGTCAAAGTAGTTGATGTAGCGGAGGAATGATTATGAAGGCAGCGTTATTGAGAGAGTATGGTGGAATACCTGAAGTAGCTGAGGTAGATATTCCACAGCCAGGAGACGGGGAGTCGTTCATAAAAGTGTCTTTTGCCTCTTTGAATCCGGTCGATCTTAGAATTGCTGCCGGTAATTTTTACAGTGGTTCCCCTGATCTCCCTTATGTTCCAGGAAGCGAGGGAGTCGGTACGGTTGTGAATTCGAGTAATCGACCAGAGGGTAGTCGTGTAAGGTTTGGCTCTGCACGTCCTGGTGCATTTGCAGAGTATGTAGTAGCTAGTGAGGTTTCCCTAATGGAGATACCTGACGGACTTGTAGAGGAAGATGCTGCAACACTTGGTGTCCCGGGAATAGCCGCCTATCTCAGCCTGGTCGATGCTGCTGGTTTTGTGCAGGGGGAGCGGGTGGCTGTACTTGGGGCTACTGGTGTGGCAGGATCGATAGCTACCCAGTTGGCTGCCATTCTTGGCGCCGGTAGTGTTGTAGCTTTAGGGCGTAATGTCGATGTGCTGGAGCATGTAACACAGCTGGCGAGGAAGTCGTCTGATGCGTGTAGCTATGTACCGCTTGAAAACAAGTCAGCTGAATTACTGGCGGAAGAGATTGTAGAGGCTGCCGGTGGCCCTGTCGATGTGGTGATAGACCCGCTGTGGGGTACTCCAGCGCTTGCTGCACTCTTGGCATTGAACAAGGGAGGTCGCTTGGTGAATCTGGGCGAGTCTGGTGCCCCCGAACTTTCAATTCCTTCTGCCTTGCTGAGATCTAAGCAGGCTAAGATACTTGGTTACAGTAACTTTGGTGTTCCCTTAAAGCGCCACAATGAGGCATTGAGTGTTCTGATGAATTATGTGTTAGAGGGAAAGCTGGAGGTGCCTTATAGTACATTCAGCCTATCTTCTATCGGGGAGGCATGGACAATGCAGCGAGGGTCACCGGGACGTAAGTTGCTGATATCGCCTGTTGTGTAGTCTGAATGCATTGAGTGGATTTCCGCACAAGTAATTATGGACTCCCACTCTCGAATAACTCTCCCGAGTACAGGCGGTTCTGACTTTGACTATAGGTGCCTCCGGACGCATGTCCCAGAATACATACCTCTGGATATATATGCCTGAAGATAGGCTAGTGGTATTTTCATGCTGATGGTACTGTCAAACAGTCTTTACACGAGATAAGAGTGCTTGCAGACGCTGCAGTACCGCATCTCTACCGAGTATATGCATAGACTCAAAAAGCGGCGGGCCTACTCGTTTTCCTGTGACGGCAATACGAATTGGTGCCTGTGCCTTTGAAAGCTTCATATTGTACCTTTCTCCGATTTCAGCGGTC
>JAJZWK010000091.1 GCA_021846725.1 Actinomycetes bacterium
CACCATGACCAGCCATAATCTCTTTGGCTCTTCTAATCAACTCCAGCCGAGACATTCCGACATGCAATACGCCAAATAGCTCCGATACCGCCTGCTCGACTATATGGATACTCTCCTCCAGGGCAAATATTTCTCTGGTGGATTTTACCGTCCGTAAATCCAACATCAGGTCATCTATCTCCACCAGACGAGAATTTGTGATACCAGCCGCTTCAAGCATGCTTGTAAGGTAGTAGGGACAAGTAGACTCTATCCCTATCTTTGCTTCACTCGTCTGTATTTCATTTATACTTGCTTCATCTGCACCTACTCTACCTACAACAACCTCGTCAGTCATTTTCTCGTCAGACTGTGTAACACCTGCATCTATGCCATCTGTATCAGCATCGCCGATATCCGACCCAGCCGAAGCACTGCCATATATCTGGCCAGCTACGTGATCCACGATCTTTCGCAGCTCTACCTCTGCACCTGACCTATCCAAGTACAACAACAGATCGTCCACGCCAAATTGTGCTCCCAGGGTAGAGACGAGCCAGCAGGCCAACATGGTTCGTCCCTTGCTGTCTACACAGAGAGCAACAGGAAACTGGTTTGTAAGTGTGTGGAGTATGGGGTTTCCTGCACTGGGAATCAATGGATATCCAGTTACATAGAAAATATTTTCTGGGGAAGTAAGAATTATCGAACTTATACCAGACTCTTGCATGTAGTGCAAAGCCTTATCCATCTCAAATCCAAGGGGTAAAAAATCAGCCAAACTCACAACCTCCCAAGTACTGCCTGCTCACTTGCTGCACCTAGCCATACTACTGTTCCTCTTACTCTTACTATGCCATTCCCGCTATGCCTTACTATTACTATGCCCTACTATGCCCTGCTGCTCTCCTTATTGTACTACCTGGCCACCCACCCACCGTCGACCAGAAGGTCGGTTCCGGTAATAAATGAAGCAGAGGTACCAGCCAAAAAACATACCGCTTCAGCTATTTCGGCAGGATCAGCCCAACGCCCAAGCGCCTGTTCCGCTTCACGCTCGGCTTTCACTTCATCGAAAGACATACCGATACGATCAGCCTCTATAGAGATATCCCCACGTAACATTGCTGTATCCACAGAACCCGGGCTAACAGAATTCACCCGTATCCCGTAAGGAGCAAGCTCCCAAGCCAGAGCTCTGACCATAGAGATAATTGCACCCTTGGTGGCACCATAGAGCGCATGATCCGTCTGACCAACATGACCAGAGACTGATGCCATACATACAATAGAGCCTCCTCCGGTTCGCTGCATGACCGGAATTGCGTGTTTGCACATCAAGAACGTTCCTCCCAAATTAACGTCTACTACACGACGATATTCCTCCCACAATATTTCATGAAATGGCTTGACCAGGACAATACCAGCCACGTTGGCCAATACGTCCAACCGTCCGAATTCCGACTCCACGCTAGTCAGCACCTCGGCCACCAAACCCTCATCTGATACGTCACACTGAATATATTTTCCAAACTCGAAATGACCTATGTCCTGAACATCAATCGCAACAACTCTATAGTCCAGTGCGTGTAATTGACGGGCAACAGCAAGTCCTATGCCCTGAGCCGCTCCAGTTACTATCGCAACCCTTTTACTGTCCATTATCTTTTACTATCCATTATCTCCACAAAACATATCTTCTTCAGCTATATCCCTAGAAGTAGCCGGATAAGGTATTTCAGACGACAACCAGCATATATTTGGAGTAGCGGTAATGACTACAGGCTTTCCAACTGTACTATAGGTCAATCTAAAAACCGCTCAGGTATCTCTACGATCCTGGAACGGAACCACTCGCCAAGGGACTTGGCTTGCGGATCCTGCCTGGTAGAAGAGGCTACACCCTCTTGTAGGAGTCCCCGGATCACAAAGTTTACAGCATTCAAATTGGGAAGGGGATAACGATCCACTTGAAGATCTTTAGCCTCATCCAGTAGCTCCTTGATTCTGGATACTGTCAATTCCGATTCAAGCCATAGATACTCGTCATGACTGCGTGCCCAGAACCCAACGTTGGCGTTTGGCCCCTTGTCGCCAGAACGCGCACCGGCTACTGTCCCAAGCGGAAGTTTCCTGACAGGATGATCACCTACATCAGTGCTACCGTATGCACCTTCACCCCTTTTCTCTGTATCTGCTCTTCCAGTCGAACCATCAGCGACACCGATCTCACCACCTGCATCCTCTCCTACTCTAGCAACACCTACCGACATTGCCTGCATTTTCTCAGTTTCTGCAAGTGGCATGGTATTCTCCGGCAAGATTGGCACCTCTTCAACAGTACCATCGTAATGAACGACCTTTTGGCTGACCCATCGTGGTTCGACCAAAGCAGGCCAGTAGATTCCATAGGCAGATGCCTCCCTGGGAATAGTAGTAAAATACAGACCGGGATAACTCGCCAAAGCGATCTCTATGGCTTTGGATGAAAACGCTCTACCTACCTTCTTGGCATCTTTGTCTTTTACCGTAATACGGAATTCAGCACAAATCTGATTGTCGCCAGAAAAGTCAGGATGTTCACAGCTTACAAGTCTCATATCGAGCTCATCGAAATCTTCTGGGTGTCCAATCTCATGGAGTACAGTGCGTCTCACCAAATCTGCCTTCTTGTCGATATCCAATCCTGTCAACACGCAACTGACGCTATTTCTCCATCCCCCCAAGAGGTTTATACAAACTTTGAGCGTATCTGGCGATGGGAATCCCTTCACCCCACTTATTGCCACACGATTATCCCCGACATCCTCCAAATGAATAGTAGAAAAGTCAGCAACTGCATCTGGATTCGCATAGCATGGCCCTGCAATCTCATAGAGCAACTGAGCGGTAACGGTTCCCACAGATACAAGTCCACCGGTATTCTCATGCTTGGTAATGACCGAGCTACCATCATCTGCAATCTCAGCTATAGGAAATCCGGGATGCTCCAAGCCAGGAACCTCTTGGAAGAAGGCATAATTTCCTCCAGTTGCCTGAGTGCCGCATTCTATGACATGGCCTGCCACCACAGCTCCAGCAAGCCTGTCCCAATCTTCGCGTCCCCACCCATGCCACCATGCCGCAGGACCTACGACCAAGGAAGCATCGGTCACCCTTCCCGTCACCACGATGTCGGCACCTCGCGAGAGCGCCGATACAATACCAGATGCACCCAAATAAGCATTAGCAGTGACAGGGGGGTTTGTCTTGATGTCCAATGGCTTCCCGGTATCCAGATGAGAAAGAGAATTGCCAGACTGTACAATCGACTCCACGGAAGGAAGAATATCGTCCCCTTCCACGTAGGACACCTTGGCATCCACACCAATTCTTTTCGCCAACTCAGCAATCGCATTAGCCAACCCAGCAGGATTCAAACCACCGGCATTGGTAACTACTTTGATACCCCGTTCCATACACGTACTGAGTATTTCCTCCATCTGTGTCAGGAATGTAGTAGCATACCCCTTGCTCGAATCCTTGCTTTTCAGCTTCCAGAGAATAAGCATGGTCAATTCAGCCAGGTAATCACCGGTCAGAAAATCTATCTCACCACCTTTCACCATTTCTGCTGCTGCAGCCACACGGTCTCCATAGAAACCTGAACAATTCGCTATACGTACCGGCCTATTCACTTTACCACCTTACTTATTATCTGATATCACTTAACAGCACATCTAAAATTCCACCCCATCACGAATCTTACCCCTATGACACTATTGAGCCATACCCATACAGAAATTATTCATCATCTGAGACTACAGCGAGAATTTTACCTGCCTCGACCTGATCTCCAACCCCGACGTACAACGAAGTAACCTGTCCTTCAGAGGGAGAACGCACTTCGTGTTCCATCTTCATCGCCTCCAAAACAAACAGCAACTCCCCCTCCTTCACATGCTGACCTTCAACGACAAGTACCTTGATGACTGTCCCCGGGAGCGGAGCATCCAGGGAACCCACCTCCAATTCATGTGTACTACTCGGGAAACGCTCCGACTCCTTGAACACCACAGAGCCTTCAAAACTATCTACATAGATATTATGTACTACCGAATCCTCTATGCAGCCACCGATGGAGCCAATCAGATGATCTTTGGTATCTATATCTATGTCCACGTCAAAGCGCTGCAACACTCCATTGTATTCGAGTACAACTAATTCAGGGGTAGCAGATACATACAATATATCTTCCCTCTTATCGCCCTCTATAAAGAGATCGGCATGGCGACCATAGCGGTCGAATTCGTACCCGACCGAGATCGTATTGCCATCGCTGCTTTCAAGGGTCGTAGACTGTGGCTGAGTAGATATGTTACGCCATCCTGACGGTACAAGGCGCTGTACCTTGGCATGCTCCCTTCTAAGAGCCTGTCGTGCCAGTGCTGCTGCAAGAGCGTACAACTCAAGTCGACCTCCATCTACAGCAGATCTTCCAAGCTCCTGAGGAGCATGACGAACCAAGAAACCAGTATCTATCTTCCCCTCGATCATCTCCGGATGATTGAGGATCGCAATCAACAGATCTCGGTTGGTGGTAACTCCATGGATTTTGGAACGCTTTAGAGCATCTGCAAGTATTTCTATTGCCGTTTCACGTGTATCTGCATACGATATTATCTTGGCAAGCATTGGATCATAAAATGGACTTATCGTAGAACCGCTCTCGACGCCTGAGTCGACACGTATTCCACGTATATTGGGAACCTCGAAGTGGCGTAGCGTACCCGTAGAAGGCTGCCAATCCTTGGTAGGATCTTCTGCATAAAGCCTTACCTCTATAGCATGCCCATGTATGGAGGTATCCATTACGGGCAACGGCTGACCTTGGGCTATCTCGAGTTGCAGCCTCACTATATCCACTCCACAGACCAACTCAGTGACCGGGTGCTCTACCTGGATACGGGTATTTACCTCCAAAAAAGCGAACGACCCATCCTGTAGCAGGATGAACTCAACTGTTCCTGCACCTACATAGCCGATGGTCTTCGCCGCAGTAACGGCCGCATCACAGAGCGCTTTGCGTAGGTCTGGGCTGACCGCAGGAGATGGGCTCTCTTCAATAATCTTTTGGTGCCTTCTTTGAATCGAGCATTCGCGTTCATTCAAATGGATTACATTGCCATGACTGTCCCCCACTATCTGGACCTCTATGTGCCTCGGGTCGATAGCATAAGGTTCGAGAAATACCGTTCCATCACCAAATGCTGAGGTGGCTTCCCTGATAGCCGATTTGACGGACTCGACCAAGTCCTCGGAATTCTCTACCACACGCATGCCTCGCCCACCGCCACCAGCCGATGCCTTTACCAGAACTGGCCAAGTCAGATGAGCGGACCGTGCAATCAGATCGCCTACGAAATCCGAGTTGTCAAGTTCCTCTGTGGACTGCACTCCAATCGTAACTGTCGGCAATACCGGTACTCCCGCCTTGGACATGGTATCTTTTGCCGCAAGTTTTGAACCCATGGCGGATATGACCTCAGGTGATGGTCCGACGAAAGTAATTCCTGCATCACGGCATGCTGATGCAAAACGGGCATCTTCAGAGAGAAAACCGTATCCCGGATGTAT
>JAJZWK010000092.1 GCA_021846725.1 Actinomycetes bacterium
CCCTGGCCGTTGGAGTATACGGGGAATTGTCCCTCTTCTGCAAGGTATTTTAATTGTTCAAACGATCCCGCCCACCAGAGGTCACTCCCTATCATGATGGCAACCTTATCCATATTTGCCATCAGGGAGCAGACTTCGTCGAGTCGTGTCTCGTCAATAGGGGAAGGTGCAATGTTGTAACGAGTGTCAGGTATGGTTGCATCTGGTGCGCTGTTTCTGGTAGGCGTGCCGAGTGTGGTGCTGCTGACAGGCAATTCGGTGCCGGGTGAGCTGTTTTTAGCAGGCGTGCCGGGTGAATTGCCTGTATTATTAGCGTACATATCTACTACATCGACATTTGCTGTAGCGAAAATCGTATCCATAGGAATATCTGCAAATACCGGGCCCCTTTTTGGTGATAGAGCTTGAGTAGTAATTTCAGTTATAGTAGAAAAAATATCTGTTGTATTATGAATAGTAGTGGACCTCTTGGTAATACTGGAGACTATGGGCACATGGTCGAGCTCCTGTAGTGCTCCCATTCCCCATTGAGAATCCGGTGACCTGCCCGCCAACACCACCAGTGGAGAGCTACTCATCTGTGCTGTCACCAGTGCGCTGATTGAATTGGTCACACCGGGTCCGGCTGTGACCAGGGCTACTCCAGGTCTTTTTGCCAGTCGTGAAATCCCTTCGGCTGCGAACGCCGCAGTCTGTTCATGACGTGTATCGTACAGTGGTATATTTTGTTTGTAGAATGCATCAAGTAGCGGGAATATATGGCCTCCAGAGAGCGTAAATGCTTCGTTCACCCCAAACTGCAACAGTGCCGCTAAAGAGAGCTCTCCACCGTTCCCACTAAGATGTCTTGTGGGCTGGTTGGTCTGCATATTGCTGTGTACTGTCACGTCCTTTTTGCGTATGCCTTTTTGATCGGATTGTTCTCGTGCGTTCTGTTCCGCTGCATTGTGGTTTTGCATATTTAACCCCTGCTCGTCTTTCTCTTGTATGTCCTGTCCCTGTATGTCCTGCTATCGTGCACCGTGTCTATGCACACTCTGTTTTGGTATGCTGTCTGGCATAGTGATTCTTTTACGATCCTACTACCAAATCCATCCTATACAGTAAAGTTGCAACTAGTACTCATCGATGTACACCAGGCAAGTACCCAACCAACTTCTCATAGCGGTATCTAATGGCCGTGGTCGGCCACACTCAGATAGCTTATCTATTAGAAGAACCATGAGAGTGCTCACCCTATCGGTGGAGGCGCTAAGCTGGAATGTGATATGGAAGTACTCTGCCTTATTACTTGGGACATGCTTAGATGAAAATATTTGATACAGCCAAGCAACAGATTGTCACTATGGAAGTGACATCTCCCGTAAGGATATATTGTTGTGGGATTACGCCTTACGATGCTGCGCATATGGGGCATGCATCTGTATACCTTACCTTTGACGTATTACAACGTCGGCTCAATGACATGGGTATAGCAACTCGTTGTGTGCGTAATGTAACAGATGTGGATGATGATATTTTGCGGCGCTCCAAGGAACTTGGTGTGAATTATCTGGATCTGGCGGCAGAGGAGATGGCTAGGTTTGACAGGGACATGTCTGCATTAGGCCTGTTGTCACCTGACTCCGAACCGAGAGCCACCTCAGCCATACCCATGATATTGACATTAATCGAAAAGGTATTGGACAATGGGTACGCATATGAGTCTGGAGGTGCGGTATACTTTAGCGTTTCCTCGTTTCCATCGTTTGGCTCGATATCGCATCTCAGTCGTGAAACCATGATTGAGCTCGCGGCAGAGCGCGGTGGGCGAGTAGAGGATCCAGCAAAGAGAGATCCATTGGATTTTGTCCTCTGGCAGCCGTCGCTACCTGGTGAGCCATCCTGGGATTCCAGGTGGGGACCGGGTCGTCCGGGGTGGCATATAGAGTGTTCTGCTTTGGCAGTAAGAGAACTGGGCACTGTTGATTTACATGGGGGAGGTAGTGACTTGATCTTTCCCCACCATGAGTGCGAGACAGCTCAGGCTGAAGCAGCCACAGGAAAGCCATTTTGCAAGTATTGGATGCATGTCGGTATGGTTGGACTTGACGGGGTGAAGATGTCCAAATCATTGGGCAATCTTGTCTTTGTGCATGACTTGCTGAAAAAATGGGATCCCATGGTTATTCGTTTGGCTGTCATATCAAATCACTACAGATCTGATTGGGATTGGAGCGATAAGATGCTTGAAGATGCTGCAGAGAGACTAGAACGCTGGAAGGGAGCTGGTGAGGGAGATCATGGTATTGAAGGCGTACGTGATTGTCTTGACGATGATCTTGATGTTCCATCTGCCCTGGAAGTATTGGATAAAGAATCAAGGCTGGGTGGAGTTTCCGTTCCGGCTCAAAGACTTCTTGGAGTCAGATATTAGATTTATTCCTTTCTCCCTTCCCCTTTTTCCTCTTCCAAGGAAGGTTTCTGTTGTCTGCGGAAGCTCGAAAAATAGCATAGGATTGTTCAAGTATGGTAACCGATATAGATAAACAAGACAGTGTCCAATTTGTAAGCCTCAATATATTGGGGATAGGCAACTATAGCTTACCCAATGGGGTGACAGGCAGGGAGTTGCTGGAAAATGACCTTGAAGTAGGATATGTAAGTAAGGTCGGCAAGCAAGGTGATACGAGTGATGTCGTATTGGCAATGGAGATTGATGGAGGGTTAAGTGATCTTGCGACTGCTATTACTCATGATGCAACTATAAAGTTTGTGAACGGCTCTTCTATGGAGGGAAGATCGATACTGCGTCACTCTACAGCCCATGTGATGGCTCAAGCTGTACGGGATATCTGGCCAGGAGCCAAATACGCCATAGGGCCGGCGACAGAAGATGGTTTTTACTATGATTTTGAGCTTCCTGGAGGAGCTCACTTTACCGATGCTGATCTGGACAGGATTGAAAAGCGTATGCGTGAGATCATAAAAGAAGACCAACCATTTGTCAGGGAAGAATACAATCTAGCCGAGGGTGCCGGATTATTTAGTGATCAGCAGTATAAATTGGAGATTATTCAGGCGGTTGGGGAAAATGAGCCTGTTGTGGCTACAGGTGATGAATCTGCTGTTGTGGACGGTCGGAATCCGATTGTAAGTGTATATCGCAATATGGGTGCCCATTCTGATTTTATCGATCTATGTCGCGGGCCTCATGTCCCCTCCACCGGATATTTGGGCAACTTTAAGCTTCTCAAGGTAGCAGGTTCGTACTGGCGTGGTGACGAGAATCGCCAGCAACTGCAGCGGATTTACGGTACTGCATTTGAGTCTCCTGATGCCCTTGATGATTACCTGAAGAGGCTGGAGGAGGCTGAGAAGCGCGATCATCGTAGATTGGGTACTGAATTGGATCTGTTTCATTTCCCAAGTGAGATAGGGGGTGGCCTTCCGGTATTTCATCCAAAAGGAGCATTGATCCGCACGATACTGGAGGATTTCTCCCGCCAAGTGCACCTGAGTTCTGGCTATCTACCGGTCTGGACACCGCATGTTACCAAGTCCACTTTGTATGCCAAGTCAGGTCATCTGGAGTGGTACAGCGACAACATGTATCCTCCCATGGAGATGGAGGGTGCTGAATACAGAATGAAACCGATGAACTGCCCTATGCATATACTTGTGTACTCCAGCAGATCGAGATCGTACAGGGAACTTCCTATGCGACTGTTCGAGCTGGGTACCGTCTATCGTTTCGAGCGTTCCGGTGTGTTACATGGCCTGGCAAGGGTGAGAGGGCTTACTCAGGATGATGCTCATATCTTTTGTACCCCGGATCAATTGCCCGGTGAATTGGAATCCCTGGTCGGTTTCGTCTTGGAGGTATTGACGACGTTTGGGTTTGATGATTTTGAAGCAGAGCTATCTACGCGTCCCGAAAAGTTTGTAGGTGACATATCTGATTGGGATCTTGCTACTGATGCGCTGGCATCAGCCTTGTCTGCAGCAAAGATACCCTATAGGGTAGCGGAAGGAGAGGGCGCATTTTATGCCCCCAAGATAGATATACATTTAACCGATGCAATTGGGAGGCGTTGGCAGGTCTCTACGTTACAGGTGGATCTACAGATGCCTGCTCGATTCGGCTTGTCTTATGTGGGGGATGACAACGAAAAACACAGGCCATATATGGTACATAGGGCGCTCTTTGGTTCGGTAGAGCGTTTTATGGCTTTGCTTATTGAGCACTATGCGGGCGCATTCCCTCTCTGGTTGTCTCCTGTCCAGGTCCTGGTAGTCCCGGTGTCAGAGAGCCACCACGATTATAGTGAAGAAGTGCTCTTACGACTTAAGGAGGCTGGGTTGAGATCGGATATCTATTTAGCAGATGAACCTTTGGGCGCCAGGATAAGGAAGGGTAAGCTGGAGAAGGTGCCTTATATACTGGTGGTTGGAGCTGAAGATGTCGATTCTCGTACTGTAGGAGTAAATAGGCGAGGTTCATCGAAACCCCAGAGGGGAGTCCCCTTGGAGGATTTTGTGGAAGAGGCGGTATCGGTAGCGTCCGAGCGAGGCGGTTCGGAACTAGGTGGCGGGAGGGCGTTTTCGGTGTGATAAATCCTTCAAATAATCTTTGGCTTACTAATCGGTGTATATGGGAGTGTATGTTCGTATGAGCAATTTGGACGTACTGTGGGCAGGTTGGCGATCTGATTATGTTTCAGGTGTGGCCAGTGACCAGCATGCCAATGATGCTATTGGTGCGGCTGATACTGTAGCATCAGGTCAAGAGGTAGCGGGAGAGCATCGCCGGTGTGTAATGTGTGCTCTTGCTGCTGTGGATACTCCGTCTGTCCAGAATGGGGTGATATGGCATTCAGAGCTGGTGACAGTGGCTTTGAATGCCTATCCATACTCGAGTGGGCACTTGCTTGTGTTGCCCAATAGACACACAGATGACTTGACTACATTGAAGGGTGACGAACCTGTACAACTCTTCAAAGCGTTTGTGGATGCAATGACTGCTATCGATAGAGCATACCATCCGGAAGCTGTCAATTTTGGAGCCAATTTGGGTAGATTTGCGGGTGCTGGTATACCGGAGCACCTTCATTTCCATATCGTGCCACGTTGGGCGGGTGATACTAATTTCATGACTGCAATAGCAAATACTAGGGTGATTCCTGAATCGCTCGAAGTTTCGTGGAAAAAGTTGTCGGAAGTATGGCCACTTTCTTGAGTTTCAACGGTTGTTCTTAGCTTGAAACTACTACTATCAGGTGATCACCATCGGATATGACCGGATCATTTCCTACTCCCAGGTATATATTGTGCTGATTTGTTACCAGGCCGAGCACGAGTCCACTGTGTGCCTTTCTGACTGCCGATAGCTGCTTTCCCAGATCGTCAGGATTAACGGGCAACTCTTTCATTTTGTATCCGTTTGAATCTACTAGGCGTAGCAGTACCTCTGCGGCGTGAGGAGCCTCCAGGCTCTTTGCCAATGTATGCCCCATAAGTTCGTCTGACGATACTGTTATTTTGATCCCCAGATCGGCCAGCGCACCTGCGATTTTCGCTGAGTCGGTTACAGCAATTATTGGAGTGGAAGATG
>JAJZWK010000007.1 GCA_021846725.1 Actinomycetes bacterium
CCCAAAATTAAAACCCAGTCAAATTTAACTACACCAATTTAAAAAAAAAAAAAAAAAATTCCCCCCCCCCCCCCCCCCCCCAACAAATCAATACTCTCCTGAGAATCAAAAATATGATGCGATATAAACATATAACGCATTACAACTGAATCTATTACGCCCTATCCAATTAATCCAATAATTACCTTTATTACGCTCGAATAACTATCCAGTTCCATACTTGCATATCATGTTTGACGACAGCACAACCAAGTGTATAACAGATTGCACCTACTCCCTATCATGCCATCCGATCCCATATCTATTCTCAATAAAATTAATCACTAGATTATTATTCTCTAGTTAATATTTATTCTATACTTATATTATACAGCTTGATTATGAATTTGTATTCACACCGATCAGGATAATTAGCCTTTTCAAAAAATATTACATTTTACGTACGAGTGAACCTTAGTATAGAAAATACATCGTAAAATGCATACCCAAACTCCATATGGCACAGAACACACACACACTGGTCAACAATTCGCTAATTTTATCCCTCTGGTATGTTGATAAAGACACCACCCGTGGATGGAGGCCGAAAATGTACTCAATGCCTCATACAGAATATTCAAAATATTCAAAATATTCAAACCATCTGGCGAAGTACGTACTGCAGGATTCCCCCATTGCGAAAATACTTTACCTCGGTCTCTGTATCCAGACGTACTGTACAGTCGACGACCAGATCAGCACTGCCAAAGTGGACTTCAAGCGTATGTGGTATAGGGTCATGCCACAGGGCTTCCATGTTTGGTATGGAGACCTCTTCCTTACCGGTAATCCCAACATCTTGAGGCGATTTCCCTTCCGGTAGCTGCAAGGGAAGTATTCCCATCCCTACCAAATTAGAACGATGAATCCTCTCGAAACTCATTGCCACCACTGCCCTTATCCCAAGTAGAGCAGGGCCCTTTGCAGCCCAATCCCTGGACGACCCCGTACCGTATTCCTTACCGGCTACGATGATAAGAGGAACATCACCGTCAGAAGCGTACATCATGGCAGCATCGTATATCGTAGTATTCTGGTATGTCGGGATATGTATGGTAAAACCTCCCTCCACACCGGGTAGCATCAGATTGCGGATGCGAGTATTGGCAAACGTCCCCCTCATCATGACCTCATGATTCCCTCGTCTGGAGCCGTAAGAATTGAAATCCAAAGGCCTCACCCCATGGTCTTGCAACCATTTTCCAGCCGGGCTATCAGGTCTGATTGATCCTGCCGGTGAGATATGGTCAGTAGTAACGCTATCTCCAAAGACTGCCAATATGCGGCCTCGTTCAATTGGTCGTGAGGCGGGAATATCTACTCCGACATCTTTGAAGAACGGCGGCTCCAACACATATGTAGAGTTGTTGTCCCAATCAAAAGTACTATTACCTGACACCTCAATAGACTGCCACCGCTCATCGCCTTCATAGACAGAGCCATACCTGCCTACAAACGACTCTACACTGAGAGAAGAGCGAACAGTCTGAACGATCTCATCGTCATCTGGCCATATATCTCTTAGAAAGATATCGTTCCCATCTGAAGATGTTCCGATCGGCTCAGTCGTAAGATCAATATTCATGGTTCCTGCCAGCGCATAAGCCACTACCAATGGAGGAGAGGCGAGATAGTTCATCCGCACGTCCGGATGAATACGTCCTTCAAAATTACGATTACCTGACAGTACGGCACACGCGCTCAAATCGGCTGTTTTGATGGCCTCAGATACACCTGGTACCAAAGGACCCGAATTACCTATACAGGTAGTGCACCCATAGCCATCCAGCTTGAAACCAATAACAGAGAGGTCGTCATCAAGTCCTGCCCTACCGAGATAGTCAGTAACGACGCGAGAACCCGGAGCAAGCGATGTCTTCACCCATGGTTTTGGCACCAGACCTGCCTGACGTGCTTTGCGAGCCAACAGTCCAGCAGCCACCAGCACGTAGGGATTGGATGTATTCGTACAACTGGTAATAGCCGCTATCACAACTGCACCATCTGTAATGTCATAGGTACCGTTATGTATATCGTTATGGGCACCATTCAAGTCCCTACTATCGATGGAAGTACCTTTTGACGGCTCTCTACCCAATGCTTTCATGAAACTCGCCTTTGCACTCGACAGAGAAACTCGATCTTGAGGGCGTGACGGACCGGCAATAGACGGCTCTATAGATGAAAGATCAAGCTCGACCAACTCATCATATACAACAGAGTCAAAAGCGCTCTTTCCAGAACTACTCTGCACTTCAGGATAGTCACGTGCATTGCCAAGAACGTCAGAGGAGTGGAACAATCCCTGATGCTCGGCATAAGCCCTTACGATCTGTACCTGCTTCTCGTTGCGTCCAGTTATTTCAAGATACTTAACAGTCTCGTCATCAATAGGGAATATGCCACAAGTTGCACCATATTCAGGTGACATGTTGGCAATGGTAGCCCTGGTCTCGACAGGCAATGAAGATATACCTTCGCCGAAATACTCTACAAACTTACCCACCACTCCATGAGATCTCAATAGCTCGGTTATAGTGAGAACCAGATCAGTAGAAGTTATACCAGCAGGAAGCTTACCATAAAGCCGCACACCTACCACAGGGGGAATGGTCATAGTGAGCGGCTGTCCCAGCATTGCAGCCTCAGCCTCTATCCCTCCGACTCCCCAGCCCAATACTCCCAATCCATTCACCATCGTCGTATGGGAATCTGTTCCTACAAGAGTATCTGGATAAGCCAGATTTTCCCCCGTAGAATTCTGCCTGGAAAAAACCACCCTGGCAAGATATTCCAGATTCACTTGGTGACATATGCCCGTACCGGGAGGCACTACAGAAAAGTTATCAAACGCTTCCTGGGCATAACGCAACAACTTATACCGCTCAATGTTGCGCTTGTACTCCAACTCCATATTGCGCTCAAAAGGATTGTCACCTGTCCAGTAATCGATGATGACAGAATGGTCTATCACCAGCTCTACCGGTACATGTGGATTTATCTTCTGAGGGTCTCCTCCCAGCCTCACTATGGCATCTCTCATGGCAGCCAAATCACATACTGCAGGCACTCCGGTGAAGTCCTGCATCAATACTCTCTCCGGACTGAAAGAAATCTCATGACCACTCATCCGGGTGGCCACTGCCTCAATATCTTCAGCCTTGACGTTCACCCCGTCCTCATGGCGCAACATATTTTCCAGCACTATCTTTAGAGCATATGGTAACCTCTCTACATAAAAATCAGCAGGTAGCTTATTGATATCGAATATGGTATATGCTGTACCTCCAACTACCAACTCGGAGTGTGTATTGAAAGTATCCAAAGTATTTAATGTGCCCATGTCTCTATTCTGCCCGAATCCTGGGACCCCCGCCAATCTACCTACCGATACTACGCATCTCTCTACCGATACTACGCATCTCTGCTGTTACATAAAACACCAATCCCACTACCACTACCACTACCACTACCACTACCACTACCACTACCAACATTATGGCTTCATGCAGATATCTGTCGGACACCCACTACCACTACCACTACCACCTCGATCTTTGGAACCGCCGAGGAGCCTGGCAAACTACCACTACCATTACCACTACCGTCATCCCTCAATCCACATACGAACAGTCGGACACCATTGAACAGCATAATCTGCTAAACTATATGCATGGCTGGATGGTCCAGTCTACGGGAGCTCGAATAACCGGGCTGAGAGGGCGTTACCCTGCCTTATGTGGCTGGTACGCCGACCGTCAACACCTGTTCGGGTAATGCCGACGAAGGGAGCAACTTATGAATGACAACAGTACAACAAGCGAGAAAAGTGCTACTTCCAGGTCATCTAGCATATTAAGGCCGGTAACACAGTTACAGCATGCTCGCCAGGGAATTATTACACCTCAAATGCAACATGCCGCAGCACGTGAGGGAGTAGATCCCGAAGTGGTACTCCAAGAGATAGCAGCAGGCAGAGCCATCATACCCGCTAATGTGAATCATCCTGAATTAGAGCCGGCAGTAATAGGAAAACGTTTTTTGACCAAAGTAAATGCAAATATAGGTAATTCCTCTGTGTCCTATTCGGTAGATGCAGAAGTAGAGAAACTTCAGTGGGCATTACGATATGGTGCCGATACCGTCATGGACCTCTCCACAGGACCTGGCATCCATGAGACCAGAGAGGCCATAATACGAAACTCCCCAGTGCCTATAGGAACTGTGCCAATTTACCAGGCTTTGGAGAAGGTCAACGGCAAGGCTGAAGAACTCAGTTGGGATATATATCGTGATACCATTATAGAGCAGTGTGAACAGGGGGTAGACTATTTCACCGTCCACGCAGGCGTATTGCTGCGTTACGTTCCTCTTACGGCAAAGAGGATAACAGGCATAGTCAGTCGAGGGGGATCCATCATGGCAACTTGGTGTATAGCACACCATAAAGAGAATTTCCTGTACACCCACTTTGAAGAGCTATGCGACATCATGACCACCTATGACGTCAGTTTTTCACTGGGTGATGGTATGCGACCCGGATGCCTGGCAGATGCCAACGATGAAGCACAACTCAGCGAACTGAGGACGCTGGGAGAGCTGGCGTTGATCGCATGGGAACACGGTACGCAGGTAATGATAGAGGGGCCTGGACACGTACCTTTGAATCTGGTGGCTGAGAACGCCCGCCTAGAAGAGGAGTGGTGCCATGGCGCCCCATTCTATACCCTAGGTCCCCTAGTTACCGATATCGCGCCTGGATACGATCATATTACCTCTGCAATAGGTGCTGCCGTGATAGCCATGAATGGAGCATCACTGCTATGCTATGTCACACCTAAAGAACATCTGGGACTACCAGACAAGGAGGACGTAAAAGAGGGTTTGATAGCCTACAGAATAGCTGCACACGCTGCCGATGTTGCAAAGGGCCATCCTCACGCTCGTGACCGGGATGACGATCTGTCCAGGGCACGCTTTGAGTTCAGGTGGGAAGATCAATTTGCCCTGTCACTCGATCCAGAGCGTGCCCGCTCGTACCACGATGAAACTCTACCTGCAGCACCAGCCAAGACTGCCCATTTCTGCTCCATGTGCGGTCCTCGCTTCTGCTCAATGCAGATAAGTCACAAAATAAGAGCCGCCACTCCGGATGCTTCATTGATTGAGAGCGAAGGAAGCAGAGAAACTGAGGGAGGTGACTCAATACCAAACGAATCAATTGGATCCAACGAATTAACTGAAGAGATGGTCGTAATCGGTATGAAAAAGAAATCAGAAGAGTTCATCGCCTCCGGTGCCAATATCTACGTGGAATCTAACGTTAAACGTTAGATTAGCGTTGCTCGTGACAATAAGCAACAACAAGCAATAGAGGCAAAAATGCACATATTGACCAACTGCAGTATTGGCCAATCATATGTCCAGGCCAATCATATGTCCAGTAAGTCACCTATTCCCTTTTACTACTTGACCATAAAGCGTTACGGCTACCAGTAACATAGAGTGGATCCACAAGCAGGCGACACTTCTCTGCAAGCCTACCTATATCAAACTCTTTATGGTTGACCAACAAGACAACCACATCTGCCTCCGCACATCTCTGTGGTGTAGCCTCCACTCTGGAGATGGAGCCTGCCAGTGTAGGGCATTCCTGTACATAGGGATCGGCAGCACTGACTTGTGCTCCCAAGTTGGCAAGAGCATTGGCTATATCCACTGCAGGGGAATTAGCTGTCTCTGATACTCCCGGTTTATATGCCAGGCCCAATACAAGGATACGAGAGCCCTCCACCTGCCCATCATTACTGGTTATACAATTTACGATTTGTTGCACAATATGACCGGGCATCGATGAATTAACGGTCATTGCAGCCTCTACTACCCTCAGAGCAGGGCCCGATCCATTCCTCGCCGACCAACTCAAATAAGACGAAGCGCTCAAAAGGCAATGACCTCCTGCGCCGGTTCCGGGATGAAATCCCATATAGCCAAAGGGTTTTGTCTCAGCTGCCCTAAGAGCCTCACCCATATCTATACCCAAGGTACCTGCTGCCAATGCAATCTCATTCACCAAAGCCACGTTCACCTGTCTAAAGGTGTTCTCCATCAACTTAGCCAACTCTGCTTCAGATGTACCTGCTACACGCACGGTCTTTGCCACCAGCGTAGAATAGAAACTGTCAATCGCATCCAGAGATACATCATTGATACCAGAAACTATCTTTGGCGTATTTTCGAAGAAGTATACTCTATTGCCTGTGTCTACGCGCTCGGGACTATAACCAAGATAAAAATCTACACCAGGCTCCTTACCTGATGAATAAGCCAACCCTGAAGCCACTACTCCCTCAGTGGCACCTGGATACAATGACGACTCTATGGATACAACTGCACCTGTCTCGAGGTATTTCCCTATCAAACCTACCGCATCGACGATATGTGATAATTCAGGACTCCCATCAACACCAACCGGAGTAGGCACAGCTATTACGGCTACATCGAATCCAGATATATCCTGCTGAGAGAAGGTGGGCATGTACGCTCCTGTATCGAGGACATTGGACAAGCGTTCTGTTTCCAGCCCATCACGGGCACCAAGTCCTGACTGTAGCTCCTTCACTCTAGCCTCATCTATATCGTACCCGACCACCGACCACCCCACTTCTGCCGCCCTGACTGCAACACGAAGTCCTATATGGCCCTGACCTATGACAGCAACTTTGCCACGATAGCCATGTACACCTTCGCTACCCAACTCGTGACTGGTAAGAGATCCCATATGCCAACAGTATCATAGTGAATACCTGTCACCTTGAATTTCCTGGAACATAAACGACTACGCTTCAATGGTTGTATAGTTAATTATGTACTCATACTGGGACACTACAAAGAAAGGATGGAAAAATGGCTTCACTCATGGATAATTTTACTTGGTTCAAGCAATCGGCTTTCCTGTGGAAAGACGCAGATTACCGGATCTATATAGACCCATGGCAGGTAACTACAGATGACCCTGCTGATATCATAGTGATTACTCATGCCCATTTCGATCACTTTTCGATGGACGATATCGAAAAGGTCCGCAAGGAATCTACACAGATATTCGCTCCTGCGGATGTAGCAAAAGAGATATCAGGGAATGTGACCCCGGTAAGCCCAGGTGAATCACATCATGCAGGCAGATTGTCTATACAGACCGTCCCTGCATACAATATCGTCGAAGAGAGGCTGGAGGCCCATCCCCGAGAGAACAACTGGGTCGGCTACATACTGTCACTCGGAAAGGAGAGCTACTACCATGCTGGCGATACCGATCATGTCAAAGAGTTGGATTCGGTAAAAGCAGATGTAGCAATGCTGCCTATTGGCGGTACCTACACCATGAATGCATCTGAAGCTGCCGACCTGGCTAGAGCGATAAACCCCCAAATTGCAATACCCATGCACTACGGCTATGTAGTAGGGTCACCTCCTGATGCAAGACGTTTTGCCGAAGAAGCCGCTCCCGTCAAAGTAGAGGTTATCACACCCGTTCATCCTTTTGAACGCTGAGACCAGGTATTCATAGACCGCACAATGGGAGATTTTCAAAATACAGATCAAATTGATTTATCAATTAAAATAGACACGCGGAATACGCGATGATATACCACAAAACACTTCATAACTTATAGTACCCAACTTCCTCGCCACATCAGATGCAGTTATCCGGTCGTCTCCCTGCTCTCCTATAACCACTACTTCGTCGCCTACCGATACACTCGTATTGGGACCACAATCGATAAGAATTTGATCCATGGTCACGGTACCAGCAATCGGTCTTTTCTCCCCTCTTAGTAAAACATACCCATTGGTGTCCTCACTGGAATCAAGTCCTGGCTTGAATAGACCCCGCGGCAAACCATCAGCATAACCAAGCGGAACGGTCGCAATTACTGATCGCCTATCCAGTCTATAGTAGCGACCATAAGAGAGCCTCTCTCCTTTTTCAAGTTGGCGTACATGGCTGACCCTTGCCTTCAGTGACAGCGCAGGGATGAGCTTACCGGGAGGTGGCGGTAATTGAGACCCAACTGGATGGCTGCCTACCTGCTCAGCCAATCTTACCTGCTCAGCCAGTTTGGCAGCTACCATTTCAGATGGTGTCTCACCATAGATCGATATGCCACAACGTACCATATCCAATCGAGTAGAAGGATGTGCAATCGCTCCCGCTGAGTTTGCCAAGTGAAGTATGATAGAAGATCCTTCAAAATACCCAACTTCACCACATACGCTCTTAAGCGCTTCAAGCTGTCTATTTGTAAACTCTATATCTTCGCTACAGTCACCATCGGCCACCGCCAAGTGGCTCCATAAGCCAGTGACTCTAAGAGATGGAAATCCGGAAAGCAATTCCATCACACCATCAAGTTTTTTGATGTCAGCCCCCACTCTGTGCATTCCGGTATCTACCTTAAGGTGCACATCCACCTTTCGACCCATTGATTGAGCGACCTCACCTATCCGCTTGATACCCTCTGCACTGTACACAGTAGGAATAATGCCCAGCTCAAGCAAGTCACGGATATCATTACTGTTGGTACCTACTGATGGCTCCTGAAGTAATAGTATAGGCGCATCTGTAACAACCTCTCTTACCTCAAGCGCTTCTTCGCCAAAGGCAACAGCCAACCATTGTGCCCCACCATCCAATGCAGCTACGGCAACCTCCTGCGCTCCATGCCCATAGGCATTAGCTTTCACCACAGCACACAACATCGAAGGTTTGACCATGCTGGCCAGTAAACTGACATTACTTCTTATAGCGGAGAGATCTACTTCAGCCCACGCACCCCTTCTATCGGGCTGCCAATCAATGCCCATAAGATAGCTCGACTGTCGACATCCACTCTGCCACCAGTTCGGGGATATCCATTGCAACCAACCCTTCCGACCTACCTAGTCGTGACGCTTGGCCATGTACATAAGCAGCCAGAGCAGCCACAAGTGACAAGCGTGAATTATCAGCACAACGTGCAATGAACCCTCCAATAATGCCAGACAGCACATCGCCACTACCTGCAGATGCCAGACGAGGAGTCCCAGAAATGACTACATATGCATCTCCTCCAGGATCAGCGACAACAGTAGTAGGGCCTTTGAGCAACACTGGCACTCCAAGGAGGACCGACAAGCTCCGTGCCTCGTCTATCCTATTACTGCTGATAGAACATCCTGTCAACCGTGCTGCCTCACCATCGTGTGGAGTCAATACTATATCTTTACGTCCACGTAATACATCGACTGCCTCACTACGACTACCAAGCGCATATAACCCATCCGCATCCACGACTAGGGGAATAGGGACATTCTGTAACAATTTCCTAATTTCGCTAACAACCTCAGGGCTGCGACCGAGACCGGGACCTACTACAAGTGATTTGCACCTGGAGGCCTCTTCTATCACCCTACTCGACCAATTGCTATACTCTTCTCCAAAACGACCAAGCGGTATTTTTACCACCTCTGGTATAGCAGACGAATCCACCTCCCCGCCAAGAGTCGCCAACCTGACCATTCCTGCACCTGCTCGTAATGCCCCAGAAGCACACATCAATGCAGCACCCATCATGCCCGAGGAACCAGCAACTATGCAGGTAGCAGACATCCATTTATGAGCATCTCTATTTCTAGCAGGGATATTGTCTGCTACATCTCTATCTTCTATGACATGTATTTTTGCCGTCTGTGACGAATCAATACCTATATCGGCAATATGCAATCTTCCTGAGAGCTTTGCTCCGTCACTTTGAATAAGACCGGGCTTTAGCGCTGCCATCACTACCGTCTCTACTGCCTGTAGCGGATTACCAGAAGCTTCACCTGTATCTCCATATACCCCAGAGGGAATATCCACAGCCAGTACGGGGACACCTACAGGCAGTACCGGTGGATAATAAGTGCCATGGAATCCAGTACCGTAAGCCGCATCTATTACAAGATCGTAGCTATACTTGGCCAATTTGTCTACACAGTCCGGTATCTCGCCACAATCTGGCGGCACAATATCGACCACCGCCCCACGATCCATCAGAAAGGCAGCAGCTACCCTGCCGTCTTCGCCATTATTCCCCTTGCCTGCAATAACCAGTATTCTGCGTCCATAAGCGCCACCAAGTAACGACAGTGCACGCTGTCCAACCGCATATCCCGCCCTCTCTACCAATACCTGCAACCCAATATCTTGATGAGCCAACTCATCAAGGGATCTCATCTCTTCAACCGTAACTACGGGTATCATCTTCAACTACTATATCAGGAAAGATATTCCAGTAAGCATAACCAGAGGAATAGCTAATAGTGTAGCGTTACCTGGCAAGTCAAGAGTGTCGTCTGACCAGCGAAAGCCCATGGTTGTTTGTAGGGCAAGTGACAGCAGACTACTAATAGCCATACCTTATGAACAACTGCTACAATACTCGTAAGGAGGATAGTATTATGAACAACAATCACGAACAATTAGAGAGGATGTCGAGTGGAAAAGGTTTTATAGCCGCACTCGACCAAAGCGGAGGAAGCACGCCCGGAGCGCTTGCCAGGTATGGGATTCCCCGCGAGTCCTACAGCGATGACGAAATGCTCTCCCTCATACATGAAATGCGCTCTAGAATAATTATAAATCCAAGCTTTCGTTCAGAGCGCATTCTCGCAGCGATCCTATTCGAAGACACGATAGATCGTGAAATTGAAGGTGTCGGATCTGCCGAGTATCTATGGACAAAAAAGCACATAGTACCGTTCCTGAAGACGGACAAAGGTCTGGCAGAGGAATCCGATGGGGCACAGTGCATGAAGCCGATCCCTGATTTACAGACACTCCTCGACAAAGGGTTACACAAAGGGGTATTTGGAACCAAAATGCGTTCGGTCATTCATATGGCCAACCCCAAGGGTATAGCAGCAGTAGTAGACCAACAATTCGAGATCGCACAACAGATATCCAAGACCGGTCTCGTACCTATTCTAGAGCCGGAAGTAGACATCAAAAGCCCCGAGAAAGAGGCAGCTGAGTCTCTTCTAAATGACTCCCTCGTCGATCACCTGGACCAACTCGACTCAGACGAAATAGTGATGCTCAAACTCACCCTACCCGAACACGCCGATCTTTACGCTCCACTGTTGGAGCACCGCAACGTACTACGGATTGCAGCACTTTCAGGAGGATACAGCCGAGAGGAAGCAAATGAACGACTGGCAGCTAATCACGGCATGATTGCCAGCTTCTCTCGAGCTCTCACCGAAGGTCTCAAGGTTACCATGACAGATGAGGAGTTTACCGCCGAACTGGGGCACTCGATAGATGAGATCTACGAAGCATCTATCACCTGAAGTATCCGTTCCCCGAAGCATCCCTATTACGAAGTATCCCTATCGCACCCAGTTAATCTGTTCAGACGGTTACACTGGAACAATCAATTGGCGACCTAATGACTAAACACACCCCCGCAATCCCCTGGCTTTAGCCATGGGGAGGATGTCAGTAATATCATGCATGACTATTGGTTTTCACCATGGTTTTCACCATGGTTTTCACCAGACAAATAACGCTCTGAACAACCGAATGGTCACACCACCCACGAGAGAGACATTACTTACGAAACAGGCTATTTTGAGGATGAGGGTGAAAGCATACTCAGCGTAGAAACACGCTCCAGCCTACCGGCCAACTTTCCTGCCAATTCACCGGCAAAATGCTCGTCATCGCATTCCACCATTATCCTTACAAGTGGTTCGGTGCCACTAGCCCTTACCAGTACCCTTCCTGCACCGTCGAGCATCTCCTCTACCTCATGTAACGCCTCAATAGCTGCCGGCATAGATAGAACTGCGTCTGGATCGGGAGCCATCACGTTCATCAATACCTGTGGCACCCTCTTCAGCAGACCGGTCGTAAGCTCTTCAAGCGTCTTTCCTGATCTCGTTACCAGATCGGCAAGCATAAGAGCCGTCAAGATACCGTCGCCCGTAGTAGCCATGGATCTGAATATGATATGACCTGACTGTTCGCCACCAATAGACAAGCCAAGTCTATCCAGTTCCTCCAGGATATAGCGATCTCCTACCATGGTCTCGCGCACCCTGATACCCCTGTCCTTTAACAAATTTATAAGACCAAGGTTAGACATAACGGAAACTACCACTGTCTGCCCAGCAAGACAACCCCGCTCCAACATATCAAGCGCAAAGAGAGCTATAAGCTCGTCTCCATCCACTATCCGTCCGCTACCCGTTACAGCGACCAAGCGGTCCCCGTCCCCGTCCACGGCAAGACCAATATGAGCACCCATGGAAACGACCTCCTCAGCGAGCATTTCCGGATGCGTAGATCCGCAGTTTTCGTTTATGTTGATACCGTCCGGGCTGCAACCGACAGCAACTACGTCTGCACCTGCACGTTTGAATGCCTCGGGAAATGCCTTCCATGCAGATCCATTTGCACAATCAACAACCACAGCAAGATTACCGAGACTCCTTCCATCCAAGGAACCAATCAGATGGTCCAAATACCCCTCTTCGGCTCCATCTACTGGAATAATCCTTCCTACCGCATGACCAGAAGCTGGACGCGGTTTGCGCTTAGTTCCTCGTATGCAGCCCTCAATCTCTTCTTCTATGCTCTTTTCAACTGCTTCATTCAGCTTTAGGCCACCGGTAGCAAACACTTTTACACCATTATCTTTGAATGGGTTGTGGGATGCAGATATGACGACCCCAGGTATGCCCTGTGTCTCACAGTACCAGGCTACACCCGGAGTAGTAAATACTCCCAGATCATAGACATCTGCTCCCTCAGAGGTAATCCCAGCCGAAACAGCGGCCTGCAGCATAGTACTTGACCTACGGCTGTCACGACCTACTGCAATTCGATCAGCTGGTATAACTCTCGCAACCGCCCGGCCTATCGTCATGACGAGTTCGGGTGAAAGCTCTAAGTTGGCTACTCCCCTGATACCATCAGTGCCAAACGACAAAGAAATGGATTCTTTGGTCATATTTCTTTGTTCATGTCATATCAGATACTTGGCGCGATCAACGCTTGGAATACTGTGGAGCCTTTCGTGCTTTCTTGAGGCCATATTTCTTGGACTCCTTTACCCTGGCATCTCTCGTCAACAACTTTTCATGCTTCAATACGCTTTTCAAATCGGGGTCAAGCTCTATCAAAGCTCTCGCCACACCAAGCCTGAGAGCCCCAGCCTGGCCGGATATACCACCTCCATTTATGGTCGCATCTATATCATAGCGACCTTTAATGTCAAAGTCAGCTACCCGTAATGCACCCAGAGCGTGATACCTATGGCTGGCTGAAGTAAAATACTCCTCCAGGGGCTTACGGTTGACAATAATACGCCCTTCACCAGGCCTGATCCTCACTCTAGCAATGGCCTCTTTACGCCTCCCGGTAACCTGCAATACAGGCAATGCTTTCTTCTCTTTCACTACTTCACCTCCTTGGTATCATCAGATCCATCCGTATGGCGATTCGTGGAGTTTGAAACTGCAACAACCGAAGAAGGGAGCTTCGCGTGTGTAACTTCCAACGGCAATGGCTTCTGAGCCTGATGTGGATGATCGCTGCCACGATAAACATGCAACTTGCCAAGCTGCCTTCTTCCCAATCTCCCCTTTGGCAACATCCCCCTGACAGCCATTTTTACTACCTCATCCGGCTTTTTGTCCAAAAGATCCGAGTAACGATATGCTTTCAACCCACCGGGATACCCGGAATGTGTATAGTGGTACAGCTTGTCACCCTTGGATGCCGTCATCACGACTTTAGCGGCATTCACTACTATGACATTATCTCCTGTATCCAGATTCGGAGTGAAGATGGGCTTATGCTTGCCACGAAGAAGCCGGGCAATTTCTGATGCCATCCTACCAAGAACCATACCATCCGCATCTATGACATACCACTGGCGCTTTATGCTGTTCTCGCTTGGCGTATATGTCTTACCAGCCATATGCATCATCTTAATCATCTCCTGAATATCCAAACTATCTAGTCACTTAAAACTATCTGGCCACTTACTTGTACTTACTCCCCAAGCTAACCATAATACACCATACAGCACTACCGATCTACTCGTAGATCTCTCTTCACTTACCCGTAGAGAATTATCCTCTATTGGTCACCGAGCAGTTCGATGCCGTCATAGTCTACCCTGGCCAAACATAATCCTTCCGGGGGGGCCACAAAAGAGGCCCGCCTGTGTCCCTGCAACAAAGCGTATAGATCAGCAGGGGTACTCCTGCCTCTTCCTACCTCTACCAGCATGCCTACCAGTGATCTGACCATCTGGTGACAGAAGGACTTGGCAGTAACTTCAAACGTTATCACATTCCCGCTATTGATGCCACCATCACGCCCCGCTGTGCCTTCACTATTTATCATGGCGCCACCCGACAGCCCTGCGCCACCCGACAACCCATCGCCACCCGACAGCCCTGCGTAACCCGACAGCCCATCGCCATACCACCACCGTTCATTCCATCTGCGAACCACAAGTCCTGTATGAAGCACCTCTCTGATTATAGGCGCACCAGACTTATCACCCTTCTTCCTGCGACAAAACGCTGAAAAATCATGTATACCCAGTATGCAATCTGCAGCTGTACGCATAGAACGCACATCTAGAGGAGTGCGAACATGCCACACTTGATGCGCAATCAATGGATCTGGATAGAGGGTGTTCATGATTGTATAACTATAACTCCTGGATGTAGCAGAATACCTGGCATCGAATCCTGCCGGAGCCATACCAGCCTGTAAAATTACCACCTCGGGAGAGAGCATCCTATTAAGAGATCTAGCAATACTCCCAGGAGATACCAGTCTGGTAACCACATTGACACCCTTGCCGCCACTACCGCCCACACCACCACTACCAACACTACCGGCACCACCACCGACAGCATCCTCTTCGGTGCCCCTCTCAGCAGCTTCTTCAGCACCGACGTCAATATCGACATGGATCACCTGATCTCTTGCGTGCACACCTGCATCAGTTCTACCGGCACAGACTATTCCATCGCAACTGTATGTCATATCTTTTAGTGCATCCATCAATACTCCGGCTACCGTTCTGCAACCTGGCTGAAATGCAAAACCATGAAAACCCTTGCCGTCGTAGGCAAGACGCATAAACACCCTCACTCGGGATATGCTATCCACCGGCAGGGTAAACCACTACCTGCCTATTGGACAAGCTCGATTCTTGCCATTGGAGCGTTGTCTCCCGGTCGACGACCCATCTTGAGTATACGAGTATAACCGCCCGGCCTATCGGAATAACGAGGACCTATCTCTTCGAACAGTTTATGAGCCATGTCCTTGTCTCTGATCAGTGCTACCACCCTCCTATGGCTATGTACTCCACCTTTTTTTGCCGCAGTTATGACTTTCTCGGCTACAGGTCTTAACGCTTTGGCTTTTGCTTCGGTGGTGACTAATGCCTCTGCAGCAATGAGGGAGGCAACCAAGTTGCCAAGCATCGCCTTCTCGTGCGATGCACTTCCACCAAGCCTACGACCTTTTGTAGGGGTACCTCTCATAATAACTCCCTTATCTCATCCTTAACGAGAGTCCCCTCTCGTCAAGCTTCTCCAATACTTCGTCCAATGATTTCTGTCCAAAATTAGTAATAGCAAGTAGTTCATCAGCGCTATGCCTGACCAATTCTCCGACTGTAAGAATCTGCGCCCTCTTCAAGCAATTCCTGGGACGCTCAGATAGATCTAGCTCCTCAATATCCAATTCCAGATCGGGTGATCCGCTGGATATCGATGCTACTTCACCTAACTCAAGACCCTTGGTATCCTCATCCAAATTAACAAGAATTTCGAGGAGTGATATCATAGTGCTGGACGCAGAAGCAAGTGCGCTACGGGGGCTCAACGCTCCATCGGTGGTGATATCCATCACCAGCCTGTCATAATCCGTAGACTGTTCCACTCTGACCGGTTCGACGACAAAAGATACCCTTCTTACGGGAGAGAAAATCGAATCTACGGGTATGACACCTATGGTATTACCCATCTTGTTTTGCTCCGCTGTCGCATATCCCCGTCCCTGCTCGACGGTAATATCCATAGCCAATACACCATTAGAGTTAACTGTTGCAATATGCAAGTCAGGATTTATTATTTCCACATCCGGAGTAAGCTGGATATCTCCTGCTGTCACATCTGCAGGTCCCTTGACCTCACACCTCAATGTAACAGGATCACTTGACTCCGAGGTAAAGACAACGTCCTTGAGGTTCAATATGATATCCATAACATCCTCTTTTACCCCTTTGATAACAGTGAATTCGTGCAGCACTTCATCGAACTTGACCCGCGTTATAGCGGCACCAGGTATTGATGACAATAGCACCCTACGCAACGAGTTACCGAGCGTATGTCCGAAACCGGGCTCAAGTGGTCCTATCGCAAAACGCTGCCGCCCTTCTACTTCTTCGTCTAATACCTCAACTGATGGACGTTGAATAATGAGCATTGACCAAACTCTCCTATATCCTTCTCTCTTCTAATTCAAACCTATCTATTGACCAAATACCTGATCACGCTGGATCCAGGACATCCGTCTCACTTATATCTACAGTTACTTGATACCACCAACTCAATGCTGCTCATGGTCGTACATTGGCAAGCAATCGCTACCTCGAATAAACCAGTCACAACTTCATCTGAATCATTCATAATGGTCGACTACAATCCAATGAGACTTGTAACGACTCAACTTTACTTAGAATACAACTCGACAATCAGCTGCTCTTTTACTGCCTCGTCAATTTCACTTCGCTTGGGCTCCGACAGTATGGATACTTCCCATGGACTATCCTCGGAAGCCATCCAGGCTGGCATGGCTCTGTCGATCATCTCAAGATTGCGCCTTACTACGGCCATTTCCCTGGTAGGCTCAGTTATAGATACCTTGTCTCCTGGACTGACCTGGTAACTCGGTATCGTAACACGTTTAGAGTTCACCAACACATGGCCATGACGAACCAGCTGGCGCGCCTGAGCTCTACTCGAACCATAGCGCGCCCTGAAAACTACATTATCCAGTCGCATCTCGAGCATAGCCAACAGTATTTCCCCTGTAATGCCCTGACGGCGACTGGCATCAGCGTACATTTTACGAAATTGCTTCTCGAGCACGCCGTATGTGCGCCTTACCTTTTGTTTCTCTCTGAGCTGAACCTGGTATTCCGACCCTTGTCTCATTCTGTCTCTACCATGTTGCCCGGGAGGATATGCTCGGCTATGGCGATCGGTAACCGCCTCAGACACCGGGCACTTGAGCGAATAGCACCTCTCGCCTTTCAAGAACAACTTGGCATGCTCTCGTCTACACAACCTGCATACAGGGCCTGTATATCTTGCCATTGACTACCTTCCTATACTCTCCAGAAATACATCATTACGTAACATAATTGCATAAGCCACAACGACTACCTGCTTATGCAATGATTATCCTCTCCTTGTGTCCACGCATTCAATAGGACACTAAACTGCCACTATACACGACGACGCTTCTTGGGGCGACAACCGTTGTGCGGGAGCGGAGTAACATCCTTTATGCCAACCACCTCGATACCAGAAGCAGCAATGGCCCTCACCGCAGTATCTCTACCTGACCCTGGCCCCCTCACATATATATCTACCTTGCGTACACCGTGTTCCATAGCCTTCTGTGAAGCAGCATCCGCAGCCATCTGGGCAGCAAACGGTGTAGATTTGCGAGAACCCCTGAACCCAACGATACCAGATGAAGACCAAGCTATCACATTACCTTCGGGGTCGCAGAAACTCACTATCGTGTTGTTGAAAGAACTCTTTATGTGAGCCACTCCATACATGATATTCTTGCGCTCCCGACGCCTCACTTTTCTCGCCTGCCCAGTCTTGGCGTTTGTTCTCTGTTGACGTGCCATGCTACTCCTAGTGCTTCTTTACCTTTTTCTTGCCTGCTACCGCCTGACGAGGACCCTTACGCGTACGTGCATTGGTGTGGGTACGCTGCCCTCTGACAGGCAAGCCTCTACGATGTCGTATACCCTGATAGCATCCTATATCCATCTTACGTCTGATACCCTGACTGATATCCCTGCGTAGGTCACCCTCTACCTTGATATTTGCATCTATCCAAGATCGTAGTTTGGCTACCTCATCCTCGGTAAGGTCTCTTACCCTCGAATCCGGATTGATCTCCACCGCATCACAGATCTCCTTGGCTGTCGACGCTCCAATACCGTATATATAGGTAAGTGCAGCTTCCAGCCTCTTCTCCCTGGGTATATCTACTCCTGCTATTCGTGCCATGTACCTATCCCTGACGCTGCTTGTGGCGCGGATTCACACATATCACCAATACCTTGCCATGACGACGAATTACTTTGCACTTCTCACACATCGGCTTGACACTGGGTCTAACTTTCAAAGTTGATGATCTCCTTGACTAATATCATTTGTATCTGTAAGTTATCCTGCCCCTGGTGAGGTCATAGGGAGTGACCTCTACTTGCACCTTATCTCCCGTAAGGATACGAATCCTATGCATTCTCATTTTACCGGAACTATGTGCCAACACTTTATGACCATTCTCCAATTCGACTCTGAACATCGCGTTTGGTAATGGTTCCACAACTGTTCCTTCCAACACTATAGCGTCCTCTTTAGCTTCAGGCAGACACTTACCTCCTTTATAACATCATTATTCATATAATTTACAGCTTGATTATCTTATACGACATCTATTGGTGCGCGCAAATTGACCGTAATCTTGCAATCTACGCAACGATGGTGTTATTATAGCACATATAAAATAGTCATAAGTTCAGGCAGTGAAAACTTCTGGACCGTGTTCTGTGACTGCAATAGTATCTTCGAAATGAGCAGATAAACTGCCATCTTTAGTGACAACCGTCCATCCGTCGTCAAGCTGTACCGTCTCACTACTGCCCATATTGAACATTGGTTCAACAGCAAAAACCATCCCGGGTGCCAGCTTTATGCCTGGTTTCCCCGGCCAGTAGTTCGGCACCTGTGGCTCTTCATGCATGGCTGTTCCTATAGCATGGCCGACATATTGCCTCACAACTCCATACCCTGCCCTCTTGCCCACCTGTTCTACTGCCCTGCCGACCTCGTTGAGATGATTTGCCGGACAAAGCTGCGACTTCCCCACTTCCAATGCCTCTTTAGTCACCTTCATCAGCTGTGCCGACTCAGCACTCACCTCTCCGACCGGAAACGTACGTGCCGCATCTCCGTGATACCCCTCTACAATTGCCCCACAGTCCACCGATATAATATCCCCTTCCTGAAGAATGTAACTACCCGGTATGCCATGGACTATAACATCATTCGGTGAAGTGCAGATGGTAGCCGGATATCCTCTGTAGCCAAGGAAGTTGGACCTTGCACCTCTCCTGTCAAGTACATCTCTAGCTACCTTATCCAAAGATGCTGTCGTAACCCCCGGCTTTACGTGCATTTCTATCTCGTGTAGTATCTCAGCGACAACACGACCGGCCTTACGCATCTTGTCCAGCTCGTCTTTCCTTCTAATCATTAAACAACTTTCTAATCATGGAACAACTCCAGTCAACGCTTTCTGTATCCTCTTAAGGACGGCAGATTGAGATCCCGTACCTGTTATCCTAGACAGCAGTGAACGTTTCTCATACCATTGCACAACCGGCAACGTCTCAGTATCGTAAAGCGCCAATCGCTTACGGATGGATTCTTCTCGGTCATCATCTCTCTGCACAACCTCTCCACCACATATATCGCAAGTCCAATTGAACTTTGGAGGCTTATGTGTGGAATATATAGCACCACAATCACTACATACTCGTCTTGCAGTAAGTCTTCTAATAGTCAATTCACTGGGCACATCCAGCTCTACAGCCCTATCCAGTCCAGACTCTCCCAACATCTGCTCGAGAGCCTCGGCCTGTGCCACCGTACGAGGAAAGCCATCCAGGATGAAGCCAAGATTCCGCACATCTCCCTCCATTAATCTGTTGAATACCATATCGGTCACGATGTCATCTGGTATCAGCGCACCTCGTCCTATGATTTCCCGCACCTTCAATCCTATCGGAGTACCGGCCTTTACTGCTGACCTAAGCATGTCGCCTGTTGATATATGAGGTACTGCATAATATCGCGAAAGCAACACACACTGGGTTCCCTTCCCGGAGCCCTGCCTGCCCAGAACCACCAATCTCACAAATTACCCCTACGAGAGGAACCCCTCATAATTTCTCATCATTAACTGGCTATCTATCTGGCGCATGGTCTCCAATGAAACGCCCACAGCTATAAGAAGTGTAATACCATAAAATGGATAAGCTGTGATTGCCCAAAGAGCCATGAGAACTCCGGGGACAACTACTACAAGTGCAAGGTACAGACCACCTGGAAAGGTAATCCGATTCAATATCCTGGATAGATACCGCTCAGTAGGCGGACCCGGCCTTATCCCGGGTATGAATCCTCCCTGTTTACGAATGATGTCAGACTGCTGGTGAGGGTCAAAAGCCACATATACGTAAAAGTAGGCGAACAGGAACACCAAGCCACCATAGAGCCCGATGTACAGCAAACTGGTAGGCGTAATATGGCTATTCACGAAGAGACGGAATCCCTGCCATGGCAGTACGTTGGATAACAAAACGGGAATATACAATAATGAACTGGCAAAGATGACTGGTATGACACCTGATTGGTTCACCTTCAGCGGAATGTAGCTGGATGACCCCCCATACATTTTGCGACCAACAACCCTACTGGCAAACGTAACAGGAATTCTTCTCTGACCCTGCTCCATAAAGACTATCCACACCAGGATGGCTATAGACAGAGCGACCAGCACGCCAAACTTGAGATCACCTCCTTCAGCAAGAACAGCTCCACCGGATGGTACGACTCCTGCAACGACATTGGCGAAGATAATAAGGGACATTCCATTGCCGATTCCGCGCTGAGTAATGAGCTCTCCTAGCCACATGACAAAAGCAGTACCCGCCGTCAGGGTAAGCACTATAAATACCACCCTAGGAAACGTAAAATCAGGAATTATATCTATGCTGGTGGAACCAAACAGACCACCGCCGCCATTATGAAACAGGTATACAAGCCCCGTAGACTGCATCAGGGCCAGCGCAATAGTCAAATACCTGGTCGCCTGGGTCAATTTTTTCTCCCCTACCGCTCCCTGATCTCTCCATTCTTCGAACTTTGGTATCACAGTCGACAGCAACTGAATGATAATCGAGCTGGTGATGTACGGCATGATTCCCAATCCGAACACAGCCATTCTGGTAAGGGCACCACCAGAGAAAAGATTCAAGAAGCCAATAATACCGGCTGATTTAGCGGCATTCTCAAGTTGCTGAACCTTGGCAAAATCAACTCCCGGTACGATAATGTTGGCACCCAACTGGTAGATACCGATAATCAGAAGCGTAAAAAGCACCTTGTTTCTCAGGTCGGGGATCTTGAATATATTTTTCAGACTGGATAGCACGCTCGCTCCTTAACTGACTTCAGCTCATACAAGTTTTTAGGCAAAATTTCAAAGCAACTTAATTAGTATAGTACATAGTACACCGCCATGCCGTCGCAAGGTCACTGATTCTCAGTAACTTGAGACTATACGCCCTAGCAGACTACCTATTAGCTAGGGCATTCCCCTTGACCGGTGGACGACCTCCCTTGAACGGAAGCGGCAAGATCTCTACCGTACCCCCAGCCTCCTCTATGGATGATTTGGCCGACTTGGAAAACTTGTGAGCCTTGACAATCATTGCCTTGTCTATATTTCCGTCTCCAAGAATCTTCACCAGAGAGCCTTTACGTACCATTCCTTCATGAGCCAGGTATTCCGGGTCTACGCTGCTTGCCTCAAGTGTATTCAGTCTCTCCAGATTGACCACCTGATAACTAACCCTGAACGGATTTGCAAAGCCTCGTAGCTTGGGTAGACGTTGAGTAAGAGGCAACTGGCCACCCTCGAAACCAGGCTTTATATTGTTCCTTGCACCCTGACCTTTAGTACCTCTCCCTGCCGTTTTGCCACCCTTTCCTGCAGTACCGCGACCTACTCTTTTTTTTGGCTTGCGCGAACCAGGTGGAGAATGCAGATCATGCAACTTCACGATACATCTCCTCTCTGTTCAATTTGAACTATATCCACCAAATGATTAACCTTTCGTAACATGCCCGTAAGCTGAGGACTGGCCTTATGCGTCCTTGCCATACCTATCTTGCGAAGTCCGAGAGCCCTTAACGTCCCTCTGTTCTTTGGCTTTGCACCGATAGCCGAACGCCGCTGAACTATCTTCAACGGAGTACCCTCAGGTACACTGACCAGATCGGCTAAATCAAGCTTGATATCGTCCATATTACC
The DNA here is from genome assembly GCA_021846725.1 of Actinomycetes bacterium. Lineage (GTDB taxonomy): Bacteria > Actinomycetota > Acidimicrobiia > Acidimicrobiales > JAMCPL01 > JAMCPL01. The sequence continues at coordinate 22,511 of JAJZWK010000007.1, forward strand.
TCTTCCGATAGATGCACCAGCAGAAGCAGTACGTTCTATACTCTCATGCGTTACACCACTATGTGCCATAGAGTCCTTGATCATGATGCATCAATCTCTCTGTACAAATCCCGCGCACGCTGGCGCTCTCTGAATGCTCTCAACAACCCCCTCGGGATTATATCGTCTTCCTTGAGACCACGTAACCTAGCCACCTGGTCAGGGCGCTTCAACTGCCTAAGCGCATCTATGGTAGCGTGAGCAACATTTATGCTATTGGATGTTCCAAGCGACTTAGACAACACATCATGAACTCCGGCCAGCTCGAGTATAGCCCTTGCAGCACCACCAGCTATGACACCGGTACCGGGAGAAGCCGGCTTGAGAAGTATCTTACCAGCACCAGCATGACCTATGACCGGATGAGTGATCGTTGTACCTGCCAAGGGAACGTCAAACAAAGATTTCTTTGCGTCCTCAATCCCTTTTTGTACTGCCGTTCCCGCCTCTTTGGCCTTACCAAAACCGATACCGACATGACCATCCCTGTCTCCCACTACAGCAAGCGCGCTGAAGGAGAACCTTCTACCGCCCTTGACAACCTTGGCAACCCTGTTTACCATGATCGTCTGCTCTTCCAGGTAACCGTCAATTAACATATTGCAGAATACTCCTACACTCGACTTGCTCGCTCATTAAAACTTAAGACCTGCTTCCCTGGCAGCATCACCCAAGGCAGCTACCCTACCATGATATTTGAACCCGCCCCTGTCAAACACCACGGTATCCACTCCCGCCTCTTTGGCTCGTGCAGCCAATCTGCGACCCACTTCCCCTGCGGCATCAAGAGGCCCACCAGTACTCGCCCTCATGTCCTTTTCCATCGTGGACGCATACGCTAACGTTCTACCTTCCACGTCATCTATAACCTGTGCAGATATATGGCGAGATGATCGAAAAACAGCCAAGCGCGGCCTCTCTGCGGTACCTGATATCCTCTTTCTGACGCTGACATGTCTTCTATGACGCAATTCTCTTCTTTTCGTGGATACAGAACTACTCACCTACTTGGCCGCCTTTCCTGCTTTACGAATTATATGCTCCCCGAGATACTTGACCCCCTTGCCCTTATATGGCTCAGGTTTACGGATCTTACGGATATCAGCTGCAACCTGACCGACTTTTTCCTTGTCGATTCCCGAAACAATTACCCTGGTCGGAGAGGGTACTTCAAATGATATACCTTCAGGTGCCTGCACTATTACCGAATGAGAAAAGCCCAGTGACATCTCTATCTCTCCGGGCCCCTTGGAAACAGCCCTATATCCCACACCTACAATCTCCAACTCTTTTTTGTAACCATCTGTGACTCCCTCTACCATGTTTGATATCAAAGTACGATATAGCCCATGCAATGCCTTTGCTCTGTGCTCGTCATTCTGACGTTGCACCATTAAAGTGGATCCATCCAGAACGACATCTATCTCAGAAGGGAGATCGCGTAAAAGTACGCCCTTAGGACCCTTGACCTCTATGCGATCATCATATGTTTCTACAGTCACACCGGAAGGTAGCAATACGGGCTGCTTGCCTATACGAGACACGACATACCTCCACTTACTCGATTACCATAGCTCACTCGATCACCACACATAGCACAGCACCTCTCCACCTAATCTTTCCCGCCGTGCCTTTGCATCCGTCATGAGCCCCCTACTGGTAGAGATCACAGCAGTCCCCATACCCCCAAGCACTCTGGGAATGTCCATTGCAGATACATACACCCTACGACCCGGTTTTGATACCCTGGACAATCCACTTATGGTACGTTCTCTGTCTTTGCTGTACTTCAGGGTAATGCGCAATTGAGAATGACCAGCCTTATCACTTTCGGAAGTGTATCCAGATATATACCCCTCTTCAAGAAGTATTGCCGCTATTGACTCCTTGAGCTTGGAGTCGGGAATTACAACTTCATCATGCATAGCGCTATTTGCGTTCCTAATTCTTGTAAGCATATCCGCTACAGGATCAGTCATCGACATATCTGCCTCCTACCAACTGGCCTTGGTCATACCGGGAATCTCCCCTTGATGCGCCATCGTCCTAAGACATATCCTGCACAATCCCAGCTTACGAAAGACTGCTTTAGGCCGCCCACAACGCTTGCAGCGCGTATAGGCACGAACCTTGAACTTGGGAACTTTCTGTTGTTTCTGTATGAGTGCTTTCTTTGCCATGTCAGTTATACCTCTTGTCTACGCTTGATTGTTATGTGCTCAGCCATATCTGTCATATCTTCACGCCTTCTCCCCTGAACGGGAATCCCAACACAGTCAGAAAAGCCCTGGCATCCCGGTCAGACATAGCGGTAGTACATATAGTAATATCCATCCCCCTGGGCATATCTATTTTATCGTAATCTACCTCAGGGAATACAAGCTGTTCTGTAATACCAAAGGTATAATTACCTGAGCCATCAAATGATTTGGGCGACAACCCCCTAAAATCTCTTATCCTGGGAAGCGCCGTAGCAATTAGGCGATCCAAGAACTCCCATGCCCTGTTCCCGCGAATGGTCACCTTCACCCCTATAGGCATACCTGCTCTCAGTTTGAAGCTGGCAATAGAACGCCTGGCCCTGGTAACAATCGGCTTCTGGCCAGATATTGCAGCAAGGTCGGCAACGGCACCATCAATCAGAGATGGCTGCTGCGTCGCTTTTCCGACACCCATGTTTATTACTATCTTTTCCAAAGTCGGTATCTGCATCACGTTGCTCAAGGAAAGCTCCGACTGCAGCTTGGTACGCAACTCTTTCTCGTAACGTTCCCTCAATCTGGGAACAAGCACCTTATCGTCCATTCCACCTTCCATTACAGATCTGCTCCACATTTCTTGCAGATACGGATCTTCCGCCCCTGCTCATCGTAGCGAATTCCTATCCTGGTAGGTTCTTTGCACGAGGAACATACTATGGCCACAGCAGACGCAGGTAATGGCATATCTTTGTCTATGATGCCACCCTGCATGGTTTGTCCTCGTGGCTTGGTGTGCCGCTTCGCCATATTGGCTCCCTCCACAATTACCTTACCTGCTGTAGGATTGACACGCATCACCGTACCCTCCTTACCTCTGTGCTTACCTGAAAGCACTTGCACTCTGTCACCTTTTTTTATTCTCATGCAACTACCTAAATTACCTCTGGCGCAAGCGAGACGATCCTCATAAAACGTCTATCTCGTAGCTCTCTTCCTACTGGCCCAAAAATACGTGTACCTCGCGGCTGTAGCTGGTCGTTGACAATCACTGCCGCATTGTCATCAAAGCGTATATAGCTTCCATCGGCTCTACGACATTCCTTGGCAGTACGCACCACCACACAC
>JAJZWK010000008.1 GCA_021846725.1 Actinomycetes bacterium
CGGCCAGCACACCCAGCATGGCCACAACAGTAACTCCCATCAGAACGGCGAAAAGTACGCTGAAATGCCCTTTTGTAAGCACATAAAAGGCACTTACAGCAACCACCAGAATGGTAGTGGCGAAACCTATCCTGACGTGCTGAATACGATAGTGTATGAGTGGGTCCATTTGAGAACGATCATTCGAGTAGATGGAAGTCGGTTGCCCATGTCCACCGTTCAGACCCCCATTGTCTGCAACGGGAGAAGCTGAATTACCTGGTGCATCATTATTTGTATCTATTCCATCCAAGAGGCCAGCATTCTCATCTGAATGGTTATCCGTCCGTGACATATCCTTATGCTCGCCAAGACCTACCAGACCACGTCCAGCCTTTAGCATGATCTTAACATCCAACTGGTACCATATCTACCCCACTCTCCCGACATCTCATAACGTTATCCAGATAGCCATCTTCTTCAATATGCAGAGACCATATACAGAGGCCTGAGTATTACAACCTCACAAACTATTATACTTTTATACGCAAAGTATTACTATAGTTACAATATCAATTAACCGAACGAATAAGTAATCCTATCGCTACAAAATGTGTTATTATATGGGTCAAAAGTACTAAGGGTGTCTGGTGTTTTTCGCTAAATTAAATTACGCACATAATCTGCAACAAGCAAGCGCCTGATCTGCGTCATCACCGGGTACAGTCGTTTTTCCGAGATGTGGATCGTCTGACGCCAGTTAACTAGATAAATAATTCGTATCTGCTGTAAAGAGCAACTTCAGCTTATAGCGGAACTACTACTCCGACATGTTTATCCAGTCGTCATTTCGACTGCGGATAACGACTGTATGATCGGTCAGTCTCGTTCTTTATGCATGGCTGTAGGAGAAGTACGGACTATCTCGTCCTCTAATGGAACTGTCAGCTTGGGAGACAATTTTATGTGCTCTCTGGCCACCTGAACTATGGCTGTCCCCATTGCAAAAAACTCTATTGTATGGCTACCTCCCCACCCGCGAGATGACTCTTCGACAGTTACCCCGACTACACCATCGGCACCACATGCAACAGCTTCCTTTTGCATCCTATCCATGGCACGTTCACGAGCATCGTACAGGGCACGGGTATATGCTTCTATCTCCATATTTTGCATATTGGTCATAGTGGCAAAGTTTCTGGTTCGTACATAATAGACGCACGAGCCCATAACGACTTGGACTGGCATGTAACCAGCCTTTAGCAATAAGTAAAAATCCTGCCCATTTAGGTGACTGGAAAAAAACTTCGTACCCTGACCATGCATACCCCCATGGCCAGCTAAATGACTTACTGCACGACCACTACCGACAGCACCCCGGTCGTATTTACCTTTTATGGCTGTTCCAAGTGCAAGGAATCGGCTGGTCGACAGAGTTTCATCTCCCAGTGAAAATGAGCTTACCAGCAATTCTACCCCTACCACTCCCGATCCGCCTACACGCCTTCCCTCGTCTGCAAGCCGCTTCAAGGATGTACTTCTAGCATCATGCATAGCGGTAGAGAGCATGCCGATCTCCATACCTATACCGGATGCACTACCCTGACCCTGGCCTCCGTAGTTCTGGACAGATCCCTGTCCACCTCCTGCCCATAGGGCCTGGCCATAAGTAACACCCATGGGCATACCAGTATGATACACACATGAACCGATCACAAATGATATCGGCTCATAGCCGGCCTGCCTTACCACGACTGCCTCGTCTACGCTCAGATCAGAGGAGAAAAACCCTCTACCGGACACAGGAGCACTACTGCTGGACTTACTGCTACTTGTCCTACTGGCACTTTTAGAACCTACCCTTCCGCCCATATTACGCTGCGGTGTGCCATGAGTTCTTGACCAACTGCCGAAGTAAAGATCAAAATACTCCTGGTTCTGAGCACTCTCGGATCCCTCTTGGGGGGCACGTTTGGATACCGCCAAAAGCCCAAGCTTGCTTTCCAGAGCTTCTATGGCGCGAGAGCTCAAATGGGACCCTCCACCTGCGCTGGCTGTAGCCCCACCTGTAGCATCCCCGTTACCCGGCGTACTCTGGCCTCTCGGCGTACTCTGGCCAGAGGGTGTGTTCATGACAACCTCCTCCGATCAGCCAGCCGCATAACCGGTAAAGGTAGGTTGGCTAGGGGATCATCATCCGTAGAGGGATCAAACTTTACAACAGCTGTTCCGGTAACAGTAGCCTCCAGAAAGCTCCCTCCCATCATCCCGGCTGAAGATAGATCAACTTCCACCCCGACGACACCATCACCGACAGACGCAGCCTGATCCTCCATACGAGATATAGCCATGGACACGCACTCATCCAGCACCCGGCTGAATTGAGACACCTCAGTGTTGCCCCAAGATTGAGCCTGATAAGATGCCTGCCATCCAGCATAAGCACGTACAGCCGCAATACCAACTACCAAAGCCGATGGGGCATAGCCTGACATCAGCAACTTTGCAAAATCCTGCCCAGACAGATGAGAGGTAAAGGGCATACCAAGCAATGGGGAACCGGGAGCCATGACGGCAGTGCCAGTTGCATAAAAATCTATGCCCACTACTGGAGTCGATATCTTTTTTAGCTTCAACCGCACTCCGACCACACCATGAGCACCAAATGATCTGGCCTCACCGATCATTCGTTGCATGGCCGTACTTGCAGCCGATATAATACCGTGTTCGTAATAATCCTGCTCTACATCTGCTCCGGTCGCCCCTCCGCCACCATAAGCTCCCATGCTCATGATGGACACTCCCCCAAACAATCCAGGCATTCCCGACCTGCTATATGCTCCCTGGCCACCCGCTATAACCGTTCCTCCCATCGAGCTGAAGGTACTGATACGATATACGGATGTACCCAGTACCAATCCCAACGGCTGGAAACCGACACGTCGAATAGCTGCCAACTCAGGTACGGACAGACCAGAACCCCAAGCTCCTCGCGATCTCCCATCAGCAGTTACTGTAACCTCATCATTCTCCGAAACCTCATTCTCCGAGTCGTTGAAATCAGGGCGGTCTACGGAATCATCAGAGTCACCCGGTGGCACTACTCTTGCATCATTCATGCTAGTGGCCTGTCTCCAACTACCTTAACGATCCAAAGACAACATCATCTGTGGCTTCGCTATGACATGGTCACTTCTGATCGGCCTGATAGCCGTCCCTATGGCAAAGAACTCTATCACATGGCTACCCCAAAAATGCGACTTCTCGACCATCTGCACACCTACGATACCTTCTGCCCCTAGGCGCTCAGCCTCATCCTGCATCCTGGTCATCGCCAGCTCTCTGGCCTCGTATAGTGCTTGAGTAAAAGGAACCAACTCACTGTTACTAGCCGATTGAGCAACCACGCCGCCAAGACTCCTATGCCCTACATGATATACGCAGGTACCCATTACCATTCCCAACGGCATATATCCAGACTGAACCAACGTCCAGAAATCCTGCCCCGACAGATCACTGGTAAACGGAGCTCCCAGGGTATTTCGCCAGCTCCCCGGATTATCGTTTGACTCAATGGCAGTGCCTATAGCTATGAATTCAGCAGAGTGAGGGCCCCAGTCATAGAAATTTACATCCAAGCGTACTCCCACGACTCCATCCGCTCCCAATACCTTTGCCTCAGCCTCCATACGAGACATAGCCAACTCTCTGGCCGTATACATTGCCTGCGACAATTTGTTCAGTTCTCTGTTTTTCGACCACGAACGCCCCTGAAGACCGATATGATAAATCGAGCTGCCGAATACCAGACCTTTTGGATTGAATCCAGCCTCCTTGACGAGTAGGAATTCATTGACCGACAGATCGGATGTAAACAACCCCGCCTTGCCATCATGGGTTCTCAGCTCTGCAAGCCTACTAAGCGCATCTTTGGGAAGCCCTATGCTATTTGGATCGAGTGAATCTATAGCCTTGCTCTCCTGCGGGGCAAGCTGTTTATCCTCAGGAACCGATTTCGTAGTTTGATCTTTTGCCACTAACTCTATCCTTTTCTACTATACTTCACTTCTACTGTCCCTGCCTCGGTGCCCCTACACTCACCGACTTTTTCCTCTGTCCTGCCACTCTCCATACTACTACCAAACAATCATACGACCACTATATAGCATTATCTACATTGACCATATATTAGACACACTTCTACCGTCGGTGTAGGCAGTGCCATACAATGTATCAGGTGCCGCCCACTCTACCTACCCCTTGTCCGATCGGTCGGTCATATCGTTTGCACCGATACAGCGTATCGAGTGCTGTCCACTCTACCTACCCTGAAAGTTACCAGGCCTTCTTTCCATTACTGCAACTATACCCTCAAGGGCATCCTCAGTAGAAAGCAACCTCTCCTGCTCGACCACTTCATGCTCGGTAGCCTTGCGCACTTCATCGGCCACTCCGGCACGTAACGTCGAGTTCACCGCACGGATAGCCAACGGAGCTCCCTCAGCAATTTCGGTAGCTAAATCTACAGCAGCTTGCTTCACTTGATCCTGTGAAACACAGATATCTGCAAGTCCAAGGCTTACTGCTTCCTCCCCATTAAAACGCCGGCCAGTGAGTAGAACCATCGCTGCCTTAGAAGGACCCAGCTGTGCCGGTAAAGTCACAGAAAGCCCAAACCCCTGATGAATACCCAAACGTACGAAATTGGCAGAAAAACGTGCTTCGAGGCAGGTCACTCGCATGCTGGCAGCCATAGCAAGTCCCAACCCACCACCTATAGCAGGACCATGCACCGCAGCTACTATTGGTATAGAAACAGAGAAGATCCGATAGGCGGCTGCATAAAGCCTCCTGGCAGGTGACAAGCTACCATCATTCTCGACAATCCCTTCAGCGTCCCCAGGCTCTGCACTGAAATTCGCCCCCGCACAGAATGATCGCCCTTCACTGGCCAGGACTACCGATCTCATATTGACATCTCCATCCAACACTTCAAGCGCGGTTGCTATCTCTTCTACAAGCGTAGGGGTGAGAAAATTATGTGGAGGCTTACGCATTTCAATTATGCCTATATGATCTCGAAGCTCCACACTTACATCATGCAAACCTGACAGGGCATCTTCTATACCTAAATGGCCATCTCTACGAACTTGATCACCTTGTGCTGATTCAGACATATATTGCATCTTAGACCGAATCAGAACTAAGCGCCATTTCGATAAAGTGACCATACCATCAATTACGCGAGCACGGTACTTGTATTTGTGGCAAAGTATTACTTATGATGTTTGTGTGCTATTGCCAGTGATTGTCGTATGGCTACTTGTATAGACATTTGGCGAGACTACGAAGACGAAGCTTGAGGAGAGGAGATCGAGATGACAGCATCAGCAGAACAGGATAACGGAACATCGGCTACTGGTACTTCTGCAGCTGAGATTGCAGTATATTGGCAGGAAGAGGAGTATTACCATGCTCCTGACAGTTTTGTAGAACAGGCCAATCTGAAAGATCGTGATGTGTTCAAACGATTTGCCTTGGAAAATTTTCCTGACTACTACAAAGAGTTCTCGGATATGCTCGACTGGTATCAACCATGGGATACCCTACTTGATTCCAGCAATCCCCCATTCTGGCGCTGGTACATAGGAGGCAAGCTAAACGCCTCATTCAACTGCATCGATAGACACTTAGATGCCCACAAGAACAAGGCCGCTCTGTATTTTGTACCGGAACCTGAGAATGAGCCCATAGCAGCAATCACCTATCAGGAGCTGTACGTCCGTGTAAACGAAATGGCAGTGTATTTACAAGAGGCTTTGAACTTACACAGGGGAGACCGGGTCACCATCCATATGCCCATGGTGGCGGAACTGGCTGTAACCATGCTCGCCTGTGCGCGAATAGGAGTAATCCATTCTGTGGTCTTCGGTGGATTCAGCGCTCAGGCATGTGCCGACCGTATGGTCGATTCGGATAGTTCCGTGCTGGTGACTATGGATGGATACTGGCGTGACGGTAAGTGGCTTGACCACAAGGAAAAGGCAGACGAGACCGTAAGGCTGGCAGGAGAGGCCGGGCATGCAGTAGACAAGGTAATAATCTTTGAACGCTACCCGGGTGAATACAGGAGCAAATGCCAACTCGTAGATGGACGCGACATACTGGTAAATGATACCCTAAAAGCATACGAGGGAAGGCGAGTAGCTCCTGAGCATATGGACTCCAACGATACCCTCTTTCTCATGTATACCAGTGGATCCACCGGGAAACCAAAGGCAGCACAGCATTCTACAGGAGGGTATCTCTCTTATGTAACTGCCATGTCCAAATGGATTCTTGACATCAAGCCTGAGGATGTCTACTGGTGCATGGCAGATATAGGATGGATCACTGGACACTCTTTTATCGTTTACGGCCCGCTATCTCTCGGAGCGTCATCCATCATATATGAGGGTGTCCCCACTTGCCCAGATGCAGGCCGCCCGTGGAGAATAGCCCAGCGACTCGATGTGAACATCTTCCACACCTCCCCGACTGCCATAAGAAGCATAAGAAAGATAGGACCCGAAGAACCTACCAAGTACAATTACAAGTTCAAGCTCATGGTCACTGTCGGAGAGCCTATAGAACCTGACGTATGGCGATGGTACTACAAAGTAATCGGCAAGGCCGATGCAGCAGTTGTAGATACTTGGTGGCAGACCGAGAATGGTGGTTTTCTATGTAGCACAGTGCCTGCGCTGGATCCGATGAAGCCCGGCAGTACAGGCCCAGCAGTTCCCGGAATACATCCAGTCATCTACGACGAGGACGGCAACGAGATACCTGAGAAAAGTGGCAAGGGCGGCAATATCTGTATAAGAAACCCCTGGCCAGGGCTCATGCTCGGTATCTGGGGAGATCCAGATCGTTATGTGGCTACCTATTACCAACGGTACTGCAAGGATACAACAAGCAAGGATTGGCATGATTGGCCATACTTTGCCGGAGACGGTGCCATGCAAGCACCGGATGGCTACTATCGTATACTGGGCAGAATAGACGACGTAATCAATGTTGCAGGTCACCGTTTGGGCACCAAAGAGATCGAATCAGCGGTACTGGAGGTAGATGGGGTGGCCGAAGCTGCAGTGATAGCAGCTTCAGACGAAATCAAGGGGGTAATACCCGAGATATACGTAACTCTGCAACCGGGGGTGGAAGGTACAGATAGTATGCGGCAAAAAATAGTGGATGTCATCGTGCGTGATATAGGGCCTATCGCCCGACCACGCAATATATGGCTGGTACCCGATCTGCCAAAGACACGCTCAGGCAAGATCATGAGAAGGGTGCTTGCGTCCATCAGCAACTCCAAAGACACCGGAGATGTAACCAGCCTGGCCAACCCGGAGATAGTGGAAGCCATACGTAAAACGGTATCCAGATAGACCTGCTTGTCAGCGTATTGCCTATCATTGGTATACCTACCCGCTACCACACTAGGCTCCGCTACATAACCATGCTTGTCAGCGTATTGCCTATCATTGGTATACCTGCTGCAATGTTTTGTATGTAGTAATCGTCTATCGCCTATCGTCGATTGCCGATGCAAACGACAGCTGCTATGCTGTAGAATATGAAAAAACGACTCGACTGTACTCAACTTCTCCAATATAATCTGACCCATGCTGAATCCGATATAATCTGACCCATGCTGAGCGGAACGCCGCTAATCATAGCAGCAGGTGCTATATTCGTTGTCACTCTCGCTCTGGTAATCATACAGCCTAAAGGTCTCTCAATCGGATGGTCGGCAATCGGTGGAGCCATAGTAGCTCTTGGTGTAGGGGTCGTCCAACTGCACAATATCGCTACCGTATGGGGGATTGTGTGGAATGCCACCTTCACATTTGTAGCAGTCATCATCGTATCACTCATCCTTGACCGTATAGGCTTTTTTGAATGGGCAGCACTGCACATGCTCCATGCCGCCAGGGGGAATACTTTGAAAGCGTTTATATACGTAATCGCACTTGGGGCAATCGTAGCGGCAATGTTTGCCAACGACGGAGCAGCATTGATTATCACACCCATTGTCTACCAACAAATGCGTATTCTGGGATTCACTCCCCGACAGGCTATGCCATTCGTCATGGCCGCTGGATTCGTAGCAGATACAACCAGTTTACCGCTTATAGTATCGAACCTGGTCAATATAGTCAGTGCAAACTTCTTTCACATTGGGTTTATCACCTATGCAGCAACAATGATACCCGTAGACGTGACTAGTTTCCTTGCAAGCCTAGGAATACTCTACATTTTTTACCGGCGCAGCCTTCCAAAGAGCTACGATGAGTCGATACTCGGAGATCCCGCAAGTGCAATCCACGACTCCCGACTATTCAAGGCAGGATGGGTAGTCTTACTGGTATTGCTTGCAGGTTACCTTGCCTCTGAGCCGTTGCACTTGCCGGTCTCTATCTTTGCAGGCTCTGCCGCCATCGTATTCCTACTCCTTGCTAGGAACTCCAATGTCCTGTCCTCAGCGAAAGTACTCAGGGAGGCACCGTGGAAGATCGTGGTATTCTCAATCGGTATGTACCTGGTAGTGTATGGACTACGTAATGCAGGACTTACCGGGCTACTCGGAGGAGGACTTCACGATATACGCCATGCAGGAATCGTTCCGTTAGCTCTGGCCGGTGGGTTTGGCTCTGCAGTGCTATCGGCAATAATGAACAACATGCCTACAGTATTGGTGGGCGTTCTCTCGATCACGGCTGCCAAAGTTCATGGTGCCAGCCATCTTGCGCTGGTATATGCAAACATAGTCGGATGCGATCTTGGTCCCAAGTTCACCCCCATAGGTTCACTCGCAACACTGCTGTGGCTGCACGTACTCGAGACCAAAGGTATCAAAATAAGCTGGTGGCACTACTTCAAGACAGGAATCATCCTTACAGTCCCCGTGCTGGCAGTTACGCTTCTGGCTCTAAGCGGCTGGATCAGCCTGGTCCACTGACCAGAATGTCGTGCCCCGCAAGCCCCTGGCTCTAGTCATGAGAGAGTCATGAGAGGATGTCAATTCAAAGTTTCAGCAATGAGGCGATTGAAGCGCCCGATCAGCAGCCTTTCCAATAGGTGTCTGCGATCAACCAATTCAAAGTTTCAGCAATGAGGCGATTGAAGCGCTATCATAGAATACGTGTGCGGTATCGTTGCTATAGTTCGTAGTACCACCCCTGAAGAGAATGGCTCAGAATCACTGCCGGAAGTACTGATTAGTTGCCTGAATAAGCTCGAATACAGAGGATACGACTCTGCTGGTATAGCGCTGGGTCGGGTTGAGGAAGGCGGTGCGTCACTCGTAGACTCAGATACCAAGCGACCTACCATAGAACGCTTCAGGGCAGCAGTCTCTACTCGTTCCCTGGAAGAGCTAAAAAAACTGCTTGAACCGATAGCGCATACGACACACGCACCGACTGGGAATTACAACAGAGGCATTGGGCACACACGCTGGGCAACTCACGGCAGACCAAGCGAACGCAATGCTCACCCCCATCAAGACTGTAGCGGCTCTATTGCCGTCGTGCATAACGGTATCATAGAGAACTGGCGCGAGCTGGCTGACGAACTCACGGCCACTGGTCACCATCTCGAATCTGAAACCGATTCTGAACTCATTGCACATTTGATCGAAGAAGAGACCAGTGATGTCGACCTACTCGAAGCAACACGGAGAGCCACAAAACGTATCAGCGGTTCTTTTGCCATAGCGATCATGGACGCGAACAGCCCTAATAGCTTGGTAGTGGTTCGCCGCCTATCACCTCTGGTAATGGGTACCGGTAAAGGAATATGCATGACCGCATCTGACATTCCAGCACTTCTCGGACTGGCTGACACATACTATGTGCTGGAGGATGATGAGATTGCCGAAATTTCTCCGGATAGTATTCGCGTATTTGACCTTAACGGAGATACAAGAGAGCTCCATCCAATACTGGTCTCCTGGGACATCAGTGCTGCTCAAAAGTCTGGATACGATGATTTTATGGGTAAGGAGTTGAATGAACAGCCAACGGCGATAAAAGATACCCTACTAGGCAGGGTAGCCACTAATGGTTCGTTGACCATGGATGAGACCCGCATAGATGACGATGCTCTTCGTGACGTGGACAAGGTCTTCGTTGTGGGGTGCGGTTCCAGTTTTCACTCAGGACTAATTGCAAAATACGCCTTAGAGCATTGGGCAAGAATACCCACCGAAATAGATATTTCTTCGGAGTTCCGCTACCGTGACCCGATATTGAATTCATCGAGCCTGGTGGTCGGAGTAAGCCAATCCGGAGAGACTATGGATACACTACGAGCAATCAGCCTAGCTAAAAGCTCAAAGACAAAGGTAATCTCAATATCAAATGTTGTCGATTCTTCAATCACCCGGCATACCGGTGGTGTCATATACACAAGGGCTGGTCCCGAAGTAGGTGTAGCCGCTACAAAAACTTTCTCTACCCAGATTATCGCGCTGCAGATGCTGGCTCTTTACCTTGCTCAATTAAAAGGCCTACTATATCCTGACGAAATAAAGACCATACTGGAACAGATGCGGACTCTACCCGATCTCATGCAAATCGCGTTGGACAGAAGTGAGAAGGTATTGACAGTAGCTGAAGAAATTGCCAGCAAAAGAGACCTTTTCTATATAGGTCGTAACACCGGGTACCCAGTAGCTCTAGAGGGAGCACTAAAGATGAAGGAGATAGCCTATCTACGCGCTGAGGCCTACCCAGCAGGTGAACTGAAGCATGGGCCCATAGCACTCATTGAGCCCGGTACTGTGGTAATAGCTGTTGCGACCAGGGGACGTCTATGGGAAAAGATGCACGCGAATATCTCTGAGGTAAAGAGCCGAGGGGCGACAGTCGTAGGAATAATCAATGACGAAGATGACCAGACTGCCTCGTTAGTGGATTACGCGCTGTTCGTTCCAAGGACACCTCCCCTACTGGATGCGGTAGTCGACATCATACCGCTTCAACTCCTTGCCTACCACATGGCCAAGTTGAAAGGCTTCAATGTCGACCGTCCTCGCAACCTGGCTAAGACGGTAACAGTTGAGTGACATCCGATCAAAGTTCTCTCGACAAACAAATAATAGACTCACAAATGATAGACCCACAACAGATGGCTGCCAGTAATGATGACACAGCTCGAATGGTAGGCTCCCAGATCTACGACACTGAGATGGTAGGCTCCCAGATCTACGGAATTGGGATAGATGCCGTAGATATAAAGCGCTTTCGCGGAGTGCTGACAAGATGTCCACAGCTGGCAGAAAGGCTATACACTACCGCCGAATTGGATTACGCCTATAAAGCAAATGATCCTTTATTGCGCTTGGCTGCAAGATTTGTCGCCAAGGAAGCTATCGCAAAGGCCATGGGAACGGGTATCTGGCAGTTGCGCTTCGCCAACGTAGAAGTAACACACCAGCGCGGACATCCTCCGTCGGTGTTACTTCATGAACGCGCTAAGCGCATCGCCGATGCACGTGGAATAAGGAAATGGTACTTATCTATCACCCATACAGAGATAGTAGCAATGGCCTTTGTAATCGCCCTACATGGATGATTAGCGTGGATAGATCGTACTGCATAGACCATTCGCACTACATTACATGACCAGTATAGACAACCTTGATGCAATGGAAAAGATGAGGGGGCATGTCCCAGACGATAGCCATAGGGATAGTTCCACGGACACCACGTATGCTGGGAGCACCACGGATGTCGGGGGTACCACGTATGCTGGGAGCACCACGGATGTCGGGGGTACCACGTATGCTGGGAGCACCACGGATGTCGGGGGTACCGGGAGCCATGGAGAAGATATTACATTATCCGCCCTCCTGAGAAAGCCAGCTACCCGCAATATATTCATTGCTGGATGTGTATTACTGGCTATTCAGTTCGCCATTCTCCTCATATGGAGCTATACGCTATACAGCCACTTCTCTCTTACACAGGACTTTGCCAGCTATCAACAGGGCTGGTGGTTGATCGCACACGGAGTAATGGATCCCTACAGCTCGATACAACACTTTTCTTACTGGCACAATGACGCTCAATTCATCATGTGGCCGCTGGCCTTGCTGTACCTTCTCTGGCAACATGCAATAACTTTACTATTTATTCAAGATGCCGCAACGGTACTATCTGGAGTTGTAATCCTGGTATGGCTTATGGAGATCATCGAGCAACGAATTGAGCAGAAAAGCGTCGCTCCACTCTATAGGATGCTGGCAATTTTTGGATTACTGCTCGTGCTACTTGACCCCTGGATATACCTTGCCAACAGCTTCGACTATCACTTAGAAGCTGTCAGCACTCTACTGGCACTCTTGACCGCTCACTCGCTATGGAAGAGGAGTAAAGGCATGTATGTATGGATGGCCATTGCAATCATTTCCAGCGGCCTCGGTGCTACATACATAGTAGCGATAGGAATCATTGCTCTCGTCTACAATAGACGATCTACCGGCATTGCAAGATATGCCGGTATCATATTCATCTGCCTGTCGGTAGCATGGCTGGCCACAATGTCAGCACTGGGCGGGACTGAGGGAGCTGCACTTGGTGGATACTCCTATCTCGTCTCCGGTATATACAGTCAAAACTCACTTCATATACAGAACGTACATATACTGCAGATACTTGCAGGAATTGTTGTCCATCCGCTAAGGGCGGTATCCATGCTCTGGTCTCATCGCGTCGACATACTTGCAAACATAGGCCCTGCCGGATACATAGGCATTGCAAGTCCGTGGGCATTGGTCGGTGTGCTAGTTCTTGTAGAAAGCGGCCTGCAATCATACCTGACATTCGTAGTACCTGGTTTCCAAAACCCAGCTGTATACCTCTTTACGGCGTTGGGAACCACATTTGTACTGCTCAAACTGATTGCATGGATGACAAGAATACAAAAAAGGATACCCACAACTACTACAGTTTCAATAATTGCTCTCTTGCTGGCAAATTCCATAGGCTGGGCAGTTACCTGGCTGCCATCCGCACCACGCAGCTTCCTGGCCGTCTCTCCATCGGCTGCCAGCATACTCACCAATGCCAGAAATCGGATACCACCCGATGCAGAAGTCATTTCATCTCTGGGTGTAATAGGCAGGTTCAGCGAGCGCAGATGGGTGTACAGCATGCTGTACGATGGAGGCAAGTTTCCGATCAAAACATCGCCAGTATATTTTGTAATCGCCACATCACAGGGCATAGAGCTACAATCAAGCGCCAATGCTCGTGCATCCGTAGGGTATCTGGCTACTCAATTACACGCCGACCTGATTCTGCATGGACACGGAATATGGGTATTCAGGTGGCACCCACCTCACAGCATCACTGAGGTGAGTTTCCCGTCAATCACTCCTGCCATACCTGCATGGACAGTACCCGGCAAACGAAGCAAGGTAATAATGACCGGTCCAGCATCTTCCTGGAGAACAAGCATGAATGGCAGAACAGGATATCTAGTCGATCATGCCTATTGGTATCAGATGCGTGGTTCCTATACGGCAGTAGCAACAGTAGACACCAATATACCTCTTACTATGACCGTTACAGATACTACCAGAGGAGTAGTACTTGCAAGCCATACATTCATACCTACCGGTGACTCAGGTATGCCCAGCGGCAATAAAAGATATGACCTAAAGAAGTATCCTCACAATGATACGGGAAGATCACCCAACTCACTCAACTCTCCCAGTTCTATAACCTATAATAATACATCGCATTATACTGGCCATAGCGGGATATACACACTGAAATTGCCATTCACGATCCATAAAGTGCTACCTGCATACCTGCGCAAGAATCAGCCAACCAACCCATGGCCATTCCACGTTGACCTCCTACCGCCCACATCAAGTCACTCTGGTGACAAGATAGAGATCACAATATCAAGTAATCAAAAAGGGTATGCATCTGCCTTCATCGTCGGGTTGTACTAATGGCCTGTCTCATCAGAGGATCGACAGATAAGCAGGTTGCATCAGAGAGCCGCCCATCTGGGTAGGCGGGAAAGGGCGATCAACGTCACCGAAAGGGCGGTCAGTTGTAAAGTTCTTCTGGACATGTAGGGGAAGGTGGTCTAGGGTGCCTACTCGACTACGAAGCGAAATCAGCCACTAGCCTCATGGTATTCCTCATCTACGTTTACTGACCATATATCATGTGATGCCATATTCACGATATTATCTACAGCCAGCATAGCCGTATACATGGAATGATCCTGGTTGTTGTATCGATGCATCCCGTTCCTACCTACCGGATACACATTTGCGACATTGATGTCCAGCCATTTGCGTATGGTCTCTACTGCCTCTTGGTACCTATCATCATAGACAGGATAGGCTTTCGGCATACGCACCACATACCCGTTTTCGACAACATCTGCACTTACAAGCCCGATGTTGTCCAACTCGCGTTTTGCCAATTCCACAAGTGCCTCATCCGTCATCTCCCATAATTTATCTCCCATCGATACAAAGTATTCCATACCCAGGCAGGTATAACCACCCTTCACCATCCAGGGCGACCACGACCCGAAGTTCTGGATACGGCCTACATATACTTCCGGATCATGAATATATATCCAGTTGTCAGGAAACCCGAATGATTCCGGTACAATGAGTGCTACCGTCAAAAAGTCTCTATACGATAAGTTTGCAGCAGCCGATCTGACATCAGGCGGTGGAAGCGGATCAAGTCTCTCGACAAGTTCCCTAAGAGGCATAGAGGAAATCACGGCAGAAACCTCT
The DNA here is from genome assembly GCA_021846725.1 of Actinomycetes bacterium. Lineage (GTDB taxonomy): Bacteria > Actinomycetota > Acidimicrobiia > Acidimicrobiales > JAMCPL01 > JAMCPL01. The sequence goes on from JAJZWK010000008.1 coordinate 14,804, forward strand.
ACCTCCTGGGTATCTACCGTAAAAACGCCGCCGTCATCTCCGCTACCTCTACCGACCTCGCCAAGATCGGTGTGACCTTCAGTATTTTCCGCCAATCTATCACTATACTCCCCCCTATCAAGAGTATCTTTGGACGTATTACTGAATGCATCATTGATAGGATTGCTACGGTATACCACCGAATGGGCCAACCCATCACAGTGCCTCACAGAGATCACCGGACTATTCAACAGAACTATTCCTCCCTCATCACTGACCAGATCACGACAACGCTCCCACATCATTCCTGGTCCATACTTTGGATACCGGAACTCCTCTATCAAACTGGTGATAGTTTCGCTACCGAAATCTTTGAACAGAGCACGAAAGATTGCCTTGCCAAGCGAGAGATTCTTGATCCTCTGCGCTGCCCAATCTGCCTTGATGCTCGTCGCTGGCATCCCCCATACCTTCTCCGTATATGACTTAAAAAACTTTCGATAAAGACGCCAGCCAAAACGTGCGGCCGTCCACCCCTCAAATGAGTCCTGATTAGATGGGGCATGTACACGAACCCATAGGTATGAGCTGACACATCGTAACGATTCGATTGGCCCTAGGGTCGTAAATGCATTGAACGCTCGAAGCGGATAGTCAAAGAACTTCCCATTGTAGTATATGCGACTCATCCTCGGTCTCACCAAAAAGTCATCATCAGGCAAGATCTCGTGCCATAATGATTCGACTTCAGGTACTTTGGTAAAGAATCTGTGCCCGCCTACATCAAAGCGCCATCCATCCACCTGAACAGTTCGGCTTATTCCTCCTACCACACTGTCGGACTCCAAGACAAGTACCTGCTCTCCGGATTGCACAAGCTTGTAAGCTGCGGTCAGCCCAGCCGGTCCTGCACCTATCACCAATACAGGCTTTGTTCTACTCACTTTCATCATACTACCATACCGGTCAGTAACCAATAGGGATTTAATGATCCATATCGCAAATAACCATATCTGAGGAGATATCTCAGGTGGACATTCTCTTCCGTGAGTTCCGTCTGACCAAATAACACTCTACGGGCAACTTCATGCTATTTGTAAGATATATCGCCAACCAACACAGAAAATAATGCAGGAAGCAATCAGCTCACTTATTTGGTAGCTCACTTAGGCGTGAAACGGAATAAACCCATCCCCTCAAAAAATGGCCCGGTAGTAAGTACCTGATGCCATTCAAGCTGTGGAGAGTCCTGCAAATACTGGATAATTTGCTGACATTTGTCTCCAAATGGAAGATACCCCGGTGCCCATACCACCCATATCTGCGACCTACCATGACTTAGCTCGTATAGATGATTGGCAAAAGCAGTGGGACTGGCAGCACTAACAACTTGAGTATAATTTATCCAGTCCACAAATTCTGGTCCGGTACGACGTGGAAAAGTTATCTGCCGATAGCGCGATGGGGGTAGCAATCTATTCACTGCTGGACCAAGTTGATCTGGGCAATAGGCTACTACAGCACCAGGCTTACCTTCTTTGGCAAGGACCCTCGCTACCTCTCCTGCCTGTGTCCGGTTTGTGGTGATGTTCGGTATCGAGGCAGCAAGGCCGCCAACTACCGCCAACGACAATACCGTATTACGAATCCTGCTGTCAGCAAGCGTCAGCAATCCGGCTGCACTAAGTAAGATAATTGGAAGAAATACTACCGAAGCATACCTACTAACAAATCCACTGTTGCTGATATATCCTCCCAACAAACCTGCAAGCAATGTACCTATAATGATTACAGCTATTGCCCTACCTCTGGGTCGTGTACGTACATCAATGTCTATGTGATACTTGCTGGTAGCTACACCAAATAGAGCTAAAAATGCCAGAAGAACAAGAACAGTGAACAGTAGCCTACCACCAAAACTACCACCACCACCCATGACCCCCAGCACATGAACCAGTATCTGAGGACCAGCAGGATGTATCCATGGAGTTCCTGTATGATGTGCCTGGAATATGAATATAGGCAACCAGGGTATAAAGGTCAACCCCCCTACTACGATCGCGCCCATCGCTACCATAGCATTCTTCGGTTCGATGACCTTACCCTTCGAATCGCTCGAATGACGGGTATCCCTATCACTAAAAATTCTGTCAGCTATGAATGCGTGATACATAAGCCACAGACCGACGACTCCAAGTAGGTACAACGCCCAGTAATGCGTATACAAAAGCGCAGCAGAAACCAGTGCAACAGCAACAAAATTGTACACAGTCGGCTTTATAAGCACTCTACGCAAGGCCAAGTAGCCGAGTCCTGTAAGTAACACTACCAAGGAATACATTCTGGCTTCCGTATCGTAATATACGGCAAACGGAGAGACTGCCAAAAGTAATACTGCACCCCAGGCAACTACTCGACCACCAATATGACGACCGCAGAGCCAGGCTACTGGAAGCGTAGCTACGCCAAACACTCCAGCCAGTGAGCGAACTGCCATATCGGATGTACCGAATATATCCATCCAATAGTGCAAAAGGACATAAAATAAGGGTGGCGCACCATCCCTTCTGAGCGCTGCCGGTATCTGTGACACGGGCAGATGAGCTATGTTCACGGTCAGTGCTTCATCCAGCCAAAGATCTGATCTGGTCCAGAAACGCAATACGACCGCAAAGGCTATAGACAATAGAACCAGAGCCTTCAAGGCAACGGCTAATAGCCCTGACTTACCTCCATAGATATGAGAGTCGTTGTTGTCATGCGATGCTTGTTTATCAGAGGTATATACAGGGTTGCTAACAATAGCCATACCCCTATTCGTCCGTTACTGTAGTACCCTCTTGATCGTAACTTGGCTCAGTTGGTCTGTCATCTACAGATTGGATATCCGTAGCTCCTTCCGCAATAGATGAATTAGGTGATACAGCAGATGCCAGATCCTCTGCCGTATCGTTGGACGCTCCATTGGACATATCATCAGTATGAGGCTCCGATGATTTTACTCCCTCGTGTACTTCCGCACCACTCACTCCAAAATCAATATCAGCCCATGCAGCCTGAGCTTCTGTTTCTGGAGTAAATTCACTCAAATCGTATCCAATGTAATTCCCCTCTTCGTCAAAGGCATGACTGCCAAACGCTTCACGATACTCTTCTGACACATCCCCTCCCTCAGCCGCCTGCTTGATAGAAAGACTTATGCGGTGGCGCTGTGGATCGATATCGGTAATCTTTACCCACAGCTCTTCTCCGACATTGACGACCTGGTTGGGAGTATCCACTCGATAAGCTGCCATCTCGGATATGTGCACCAACCCCTCGATACCGTCACCCACCTGTACAAAGGCACCAAACTGGACGAGCTTCGTTATACGACCATATACCAGTTCACCAACCTGGTGAGTACTGGCAAATTCGAACCAAGGATCAGTCTGGGTAGCTTTGAGAGATAAGCTGATGCGTTCCTTTTCTCTGTCTATCTCAAGTATCTCCACCTCTACTTCATCGCCCGGCGACAATACAGAGGAGGGATGGTCTACGTGCTTCCAGGAGAGTTCCGACACGTGTATCAGCCCATCCATGCCACCTATGTCGACAAACACACCAAAATGAACTACCGTAGATACCACTCCTCTTACCCTGTCGCCCGGCTTCAGGTCTTCAAGGAAATGTACGCGCTGGTCTCGCTGATCTTGCTCCATAAGCGCTCTTCTGGACAGCACTACGTTGTTCCGGTTGCGATCCAACTCTATAATCTTCGCATCCATCTCCTGTCCAAGATAAGGATGCAATTCACGAATGCGCCGCGTGTCCACCAAAGATGCAGGGAGGAATCCCCGTAGGCCTATGTCTACTATCAATCCCCCCTTGACCACCTCAATAACCACGCCATGGACACGACCATCCCTGGCCTTGATCTCCTCGATTCTGGACCATGCTCTTTCGTACTGAGCACGTTTTTTTGACAAGACCAAGCGGCCATCCTTGTCCTCTTTCTGTAGAACCAGCGCTTCGATTTTCTCGCCTACTTTGACAATATCTTCAGGTACTACATCGTGACGTATAGACAGTTCACGTAGAGGTATAACGCCCTCGGACTTGAAACCTATATCTACAAGTACCTCCTCCCTGTCTACCTTGACAACCATACCTTCAATCAGGTTGCCGTCCTCTACTTCGACAAAACTGGAATCTATGGCAGCATCGACCTGGTCATCTCCCAAATCATCTACCACTATCTCCCTGGGTACATATTTGCCCTCTGCATCTATAACTCCCAATGGTGTACCCGGAACGATTACCATATCGCCAACTGCATCCTCACGATTGCTGTTCGAATAACCATCTTTTTCATATACTCCGGCTGAGCCGGCCAATCCTACAGACATATACCTCTCTACGATCTATCTCCTGATTAAATTACGGAAGCCTTCGACACGCAATCTAGGCTGAGCTAAAGAGCACTAAGCCATACTGTGCCTCAAAGACTTCGTCGCTGATAGCGACCAAACTATATAATAGCAAACTTAGCAGCTACTATCTACTCGTATACGCCTTTTTCGTTTATCCTACCCTTGCAATGTCTCCTGCAAAATCCACCATATCGACCAACGACCTCTGAATGCCGCAAAACACGGTACAGTAGCACCACGTTTCTGGCCAAATTCATATCCATAAACAACAGTGACCTATTGTAAAGTCAGATATTTTGCGCGATAATAATAATTGACATATGGTGTTTGATGCCAAATGTCAAGTGAAATATCGACTATACTATATTACTATTAAGAGTAGATGCTAAAGACAACAACGACCGAAAGGGGGTGATATGCCACTCTCAGAACATGAACAACGAATATTACATGAATTAGAACAGGCCCTCTTCCAAGAGGATCCGCAATTTGCTGATCGCGTTCAGTCAGAGACTGTATACACTCACGCTGGTCGTAACCTCAAATGGTCAGCCCTTCTATTCCTGGTCGGACTAGCACTCGTAATCGGTACGTTTACTTTCTCAGTTGCTCTCGCATTCGTGGGCTTCCTGGTCATGTTGGCCTCTGCTGTTTCCATAGAAACCAACCTACGCAGGATGAGTAAGGCAGGTATACGTGACATAACTCAAGTCCTGCGAGGCGAGGTGGAAAACAGAAAAATAACCGACATCCGCGATAAATTCAAGAATCACTTCAAGCGTCCAAACAACTAGAAAGTCACTAGCTACACAGGTAATGCTGCGCGTAAGAGCGCTCTCTCTATATCAGGTAAAAGCGATCCATCATCTGTAACTGCTCTACCTATCTGGTCGTTACTTATATAAAATGAGTCGACTATCCGGTTTCCTATGGTGGACACCCTAGCCCTGACGACATCAAGTTCGTTGTCAAACAAAACCTTCGTAAGCCTGTAAAGCAGACCCAACGAATCATTAGAGTGTACTTCCAGCACACTAAAGGCAGCTGATGCTCCACTGTCAAGCACCACCTTCACGCCTCCGTCAGAACTCACATCTCCAGAGTTCGCACCTCTATCAGAATATGCTCTACCGGCTAATTCTCTATCAGAGTACTCTTCATGGTTGCCATAGGGGTGCTCTCGGTATAGATGCTCTCTCTCACGAATCAACCTGTCAAGGTCCAACTCTCCATTGAGCGCCCTTGCAATATCACTAGCTACATCCATCCAATCCGGCCAGTCTCCAATACGCATCTCTACAACAAAGCTATCGATCGCCATATCTCCGATAGTCGAAACATCCGCAGAGTGGATATTTATTCCCCGTAACGCAAAGACTCCCGCTATCGATGCAAGCAGACCACGTAGATCGTACGTCTTTACTATAATTTGACCACCGGTAGGCTCCTCGAAAAATACAACACTCACATACCGATCACCAAGTTCTGCTTCACCGGTATAACTGGCAAGACCAGTTGTACCCCTTTCATGGCTATCTGTAGAAAACTCCAATCTTGTAAGATCGACCTGCCCACCATGACTAACGGATCCAACTGCATTTATGGCCTCGCTACCGTTACCAACACGCTCATCACCATCACTCTCCGAAAGCCCCTCCAAGCGCATCCTGGCAATACGCACAAGGTCATGAACTAGTCCCTCTTTCCAGGGTCCCCATGCAAGCGGACCGGTAGCCTCACCATCCGCTTTTGCCAGGATCTCGGCAAGCTCAAGTACCGTTATATCGGGAAAAGCGGTAAGCACCTTTTCTGAAGTAGCAGGATCATGTATATCTCTTCTGGTAGCAAGGTCCGGTAACAACAGATGATGCCTCACCAGAATACCAATCATCGACACCGATGGTTCGACTAATCCCATTCTTATAGCAATCTTGCGAGCCAACCTGGCACCATTGGTACTATGATCGCCAGGAAGCCCCTTTCCTATATCGTGCAATAAAGCAGATACTATTAAAATGGTCGCCTCCTGCCAGCCATACCCTTCAGGACAAAGTTCTCCAGATCGAACTGCTGTCTCTAACAGGTGCCTATCGACAGTATATCTGTGATACGCGTTGTGCTGGCGAAGATTTCTTACTATCTCCCATTCGGGTATATAATGCGACAGGATATTCTCCTGCTCCAGAATCTCAAGAGTCGTTATTGCTTCATCACCTGATCGTACAACGCGTAAGAACGATTCAAGTACTTCCCTTGGCCATATTTGATCAGGTGAAGGCCTTATATTGGAAATTGTTTTAATAGCAGCCGGTGACAACGGTATACGATGCTCCGAAGATGCCGCAGAAGCTCTGAACGGCAACGACAAATAGTCGCTACTTATGCTGGTCTGATTGGGAATAACGTGCTTATCGTCAGCGTGTTCCAGGACGATCTCTCTATATTGAAAGCCCACCTTACTCTCAATATGCCTTACAAGGATTCCAGGCTCTAGTTGCTCAGTTTGATCTACATCTGACAATGATATTGCGTTTTTCCAGGGAAGGAACGAAAATAAAGACTGTCCAATACGGTTCCGTAATGACATTTTAGGAATACTCATACGATATACTAATGCATCGTAATTTGCTGTAATCGCTCTACCCGCATCCGCTACTCTAGCCATGAGGTCATCGGCAGATTCGATATGCAATACTTTTGCAATCTGGTCCTGTTCCTGCACATGCAAGCATTCCCCCGGTCTGGCTGAGTTCCTATGGAGTTCTACTCGTACCTCAGCCAAGAATTCGTGAGCAGATTTTATGCGATGCATATTCAACGCACCCTCTAGATAGGAATCAGCCCTGACCAAACATCGCAACATAGCAACATCCCTCAAACCACCCCTCGACTCTTTTAGGTCAGGTTCGAGTAGGAACGCCAGATCACCAAATTTAGAGTGTCTTGATGCCGCTTCATCCAATATTCCAGGCAAAAGCATCGTCGCTTCATCTATCCACAACTTGTTCACCATCTCTATCGTTCTCTTGGATATACGACGACCTCCCACCAAATAACGTGCATCAAGAAGTCCAAGCAATACACGAGAATCTTCCCTGGCAGTAGCGATTACACTTCCTGGCGTACGAACGGCATGATCCAGTTTTATCCCCTGATCCCAAATAGGATACCAGATAGCATCAGCAACCTCAGCAATATCCGTATCGTCATCACATACGAGCAATATATCGAGGTCACTATGTGGATACAACTCCTTCCTCCCGTACCCTCCTACGGCCAAGAGTGCTATATTTTCTGAATTCCCTGACCATCCCATAGAGGCATGCAAGAACACCTCTTCGATCCACCTATCCACCTTGGAGGCATATGAACGGCACCAATCCAATCCACTGACATGTGTATTGGCTAGAAGCTCTTCACGGATGCTCTTAAGAGGGAACTCTGGAACAACCATTATCAGTGGTCACACTATTGCACAAGACAGACTGTCAACATGCAGTCGGACCCGATATAGACTTTGGATTGGCATTGATCAACTCCCATCTATGTGTACCCGCAGGCTCCATAGTAGCCGCAGTCAAATAATAACCGGGAGCAGCCACATACGACCCACCTTTTACTGCACTCCACCCACTGTAAAAACAGATGCTCACTATGTAGTGCTGTGCTTGAGCGGATGACGTTTCGGTGGTAGTGGCAGTTGTGGACGATGCATGTGAAGAGGCAGCCGTCTTGTCCTTGCTCTTACTCGAGCTGCCTCTACCTGGGGTGTTCTCTACTGCTTTTACCGTTACATGCTCCGAGCGCCGTATTCCTACAAATGTTGCATTTTTTATCTTTGCCCCCTTAAGTGTATTCAACTCTTTTGTGGCAACATTCTGCGCATCCTGCACAACCCCTGTTGAAAGATAAGCATTGCTCAAAGACGAAAACGGAGCTGCCCCTTCCTCCACCAAGTTCACCATGTATAGTGCATACTTGGCATCATAGACCATATTGGGATGGTCCGTCCCGACGAAGGTGTCATTCAACCATCCCGGCCCTGACCTCTGCCCAGGATTGAAGCTCGAAGGAACCGACCCAATAGAAGATGGACTACTCGACATGGAACAACTCGAGAGCACCATCGTTGCTAATATAGACAAGCTCAATTCTGCTACCAACTTTATGGGCCTCACACCAAGTAATCCTAACATGACTAACGCTTGTTCAATTTATTTACAACCGTTCCTATCGATAGCTGCACACTGTCGGCCGCCAATTGAACAATCAACCTCCCCTCCCTTATAGACGGGGATTGCGGTTATCAACTGTTCAGATACGGCGAAAAACCGCTGTCACCTTTCCGTATATGGTCACATCGCCAGGATTCAAAGTTATTGGCTCCATGTTAGAATTAGCTGGCGTGAGAACAATGTTCCCATCGACACGAGAGTACGATTTTACCGTAGCTTCCTCTCCAGGGATACCAGCCACTACTATCTCTCCGTTCTCAGCAGATGGTTGACTGCGTACGACTACATAATCCCCATCCAATATACCTGCTTCTATCATAGAATTGCCCCGTACCTCTAACATAAATAATCTTCCTGACCCTACAAGTCTTCTCGGCAATGCAAATGTGTCCTCAATTGACTCGGAAGCCACAACTCCAAGGCCAGCAGCAACACTGCCCACCAAAGGAACATACTGTATGCTTGATGACGCTATTGCCTGCATCGGCAATTCCGACATGCTACCATCGGCATTTTCGGAAGGACCTCCAGAGAGATCATCGTTATTGCTCCACAATTCATCACGAAGCGTAATAGCGCGCGGCTTGGTAGGATTACGCACCACAACACCGTCACGCTCAAGCTTCCTCATATGGGACTGCACTGATGAAGGAGACTTCAAATGCACCGCTTCGGCTATCTCTCTCACGGAGGGAGGATACCCATTAGTGTATATGTAGTCTTTCATGAAGCGAACTATCTCACTACGTTTCGAGGTTAACATGATTATATTATAAAGGTATCGTGGTATAATTGCAAACATCAGTTCGATATCCACTATCACACTGACGGTTGTCCGCAGTGGTATTATATACAAGACCTTTGCCTGGGTAGCTCAGTGGTAGAGCAGCGCACTCGTAATGCGCAGGCCGTGGGTTCAATCCCCACCCCAGGCTCCATATAAGTCCAGTTCAGAGGCATTTATTTTACTCTCCTGATTTTGAGGCTTTTTTCGTGCCCCCTACGTGCCCAGTACGCGTAACTTACGCTTAACCAAATTAGATATTGCTTGGTTCAGAGCACTTCTATATGTCTGAATACCCATGAAAGGTACCTCATGCTACATGCTCCCCTTGACATCCTCCCTATGGCTAAAGCCAGGGGCTTGCGGGTGCGCCGTGTGGTCACAGTACTCCAGATGACCAATCGCAGAAGATGCTCACAACCGGTAACGATTATATGCTATACTATTTTTTCTGAAAGATGTAGGGTGATGTACTCAACATTCATTTCACGAAAATATCGACCATTTTGTGTCACGGAGATGGTCGGATGCGGGTTACCTATTTGGTGTCTCTGCAGGATAAGTTACGTGCCTGATGAAAGGAGTCCGGAATATGGTAACCGGTATAGTTAAGTGGTTCAATGCAGAGAAGGGGTTTGGGTTCATTACCCCTGATGACGGTGGAAGAGATGTATTCGTACATTATTCGGCCATCCAGGGTGTCGGCCGTCGTTCGCTGGATGAAGGTCAGAAGGTGTCTTTTATTACCAAAGAAGGTCCAAAGGGACCTCAAGCTGAGGATGTGACCCCACTGTAGAAAAATAGCATACAAATGATTAAGCTTGGGTAGATGCCATTCATACAGATACTTATAGGAAAGGTACGCAGACACCAAGCACTGACCCTTCTAATACTGGCGGCCTTTTTTACGCTCCTGGGCGCCATACTATTCTCGATTACCCAGCACGTCTCTTTGGGAACGGGACTGTACTGGGCAATCACCACAGCTACCACCGTGGGATATGGCGATGTCACACCTCACAACGTCGCCGGACGTATTATTGCTGTTGGAGTAATGCTAACTGCCATACCGCTGTTTGGTGCAATTTTTGCACTACTTGCGGCACTGGCAACCGCTGCCCGTTTAAGGAGGATGATAGGCTTGGATATTAAATTACCCCCTAAAGGATATGTAGTTATATATGGTAATGGGAGGTTAATCGATCGTGTCGTAGAAGAACTGCACACGTCAGGAAAAAGTTGCGTCGTAGTAGCAGATATTAGTGACGACGAACTTGGACCCTTAGAAGGTCGGGTACACCTGATAAAAGGAAACCCTACAGTCGAAGGGACAGTACGTAAAAGCCATCCAGAACATGCTTCACAGGTACTTATCACCGGCCAGTCGGATGCTGATGTATTGGTAACTGCAGTTCTGGTAAGACACATCTCATCTTCCACTCCAATAATTGCTGTAACCGACTCAGCGAAAATCGCAGGTGCGCTGGCCGATCTGGGGATCAAAATAACAGTATCGTCAGACGAACTTATGGGGCATACATTGGCAAAGAGCCTGGA
>JAJZWK010000093.1 GCA_021846725.1 Actinomycetes bacterium
TAAGTACTCAATTGAAGAGTTCTATTCATTGGCATATCAGGCGGGTTGGTCCATAGACCAATCGTGGACAGATACTGATGAGATGTTTAGCATGCACTATCTAAGGCCTGATCTGATTTGAGCCGTTTATCGATTACGTGTGCAATCCAGTGAACAACACCAGACACCTGGATCTGTCGAAACATCCAGATGCATCGGTATAATACCTCAGAATGAGCACGATTATTTCTAGCGCGTGTAGTATAAAATAGGTAATGTATTATAACTAGATAAGGCCAAAGGAGTTGCCTATGTCCAGGGAACAGACATTTGTAATAGTCGGAGCCGGGTTAGCGGGGGCCAAAGCAGCCGAGACTTTACGGGCGGAAGGTCATGACGGAAAGTTAGTCCTAATAGGAGATGAGCCTTTTAGGCCGTACGATAGGCCATATCTTTCCAAGGAGTACCTTCGGTCGGAGAAGGACTTTGATGGCATTGCCATCCATAAAGCTGATTTTTACAGAGATAATGATATAGACTTGCGTACTTCTACGGTTGTAGAGGACATTGACTTGCTTGAATCGGCCGTTGTGATCTCTTCTGGGGAAAAGTCTTCTGGGGAAAGGATTGCATACGATAAACTGTTGCTTGCTACTGGTGCCACGCCACGCCATGTAGATGTTTCAGGTTCCCATCTTGGTGGTGTGTACTATCTGCGAAACCTTGCAGATTCCAATGCTCTTCGCAGTGCTATCAACCCATCTACACGGCTAGTGGTTATAGGTGCTGGTTGGATAGGTGCAGAAGTTGCAGCTTCTGCACGCCAAATTGGAGCAACTGTTGTATTGATAGAGCAGGCATCGCTTCCCCTAGAGCGAGTGCTGGGACATGAAGTGGGAGAAATATATCGTAGCCTACATGCCAAGCATGGAGTAGTGTTGCACTTTGGAGTAGCAGTAGAGTCGTTTATTGGTACTGATACACTGGAAGCGGTAAAGCTAAGCGACGGTACGGTGCTAGAGGCCGATCTAGCGGTTGTCGGTGTAGGTGCTTATCCTCGTGTCGAGCTTGCTCAGGCAGCCGGAATACGTGTAGACAATGGTATCGTAGTAGATGAATATCTTCAGACAAGCGCGCCCAATGTATATGCGGCAGGAGATGTGGCAAATGCATTCCATCCTCGCTATTCCACACACATACGCTTGGAGCACTGGTATGCAGCATTGCATCAAGGGCCAGTTGCAGCTGCCAACATGCTTGGCAAGAAGACAGTATATGATCGTATTCCGTACTTTTATTCTGATCAGTATGACCTTGGTATGGAATACAGAGGATGGGCTCCCTCTTACGATCAGGTAGTTTTCAGGGGAGATCCTGCTGCTGGGGAGTTCATAGCTTTTTGGCTATCGGATCACCATGTAGTTGCTGCTATGAATGCGAATATATGGGATATGGGTGACACTTTGGAAGCTTTGGTAGCAGGTGCTAGTGTCATAGGTGTAGACCATCTGACCGACCCCAATTATGATCTGTCCTGATGCGATATTTCGTATTGATTTGACATCCTCCCCCATGGCTAAAGCCAGGGGCTTGCGGGCGCGCCATTTGGTCATATCCTTTGGATAGTCGTTCACGCGGCACGATGTTTTGGCCTATTTTGCTGCTCCGTGCTGATCGCAAGTATGTGTGACCGAATGACCTGATATATCAACTAGTGTAGTGTCCCGTAAATAGCGTGACGTTATCCGGCAAGTCAGGGGCATCATCTGGCAAGGACGAAGACAAAGGCATAGCCGGTAGCTACGTTGAGGATGAGAACGCCGTCAGGGGTGTCATCTGGCTGGTGGGAACCCATGGTTATTTGCGGGCACTACACTATGTACCTGCATCTCATTTACAGGAGACTAAGTCGATCTCAAGCAAGCTGCGGAGGCGTACGCCGTTCGCGCCACCACCTAAATAGTGCCAACAACGTCCATATTCCTTCGACGACTCCGAATGGCCACGCCTTACTCAGAAAACCGTAAGTGCTGGAGAGTGCACATCCCAAGGCAAAAGCCAGCACGAAGCGGGTGTTGCGCCTTTCCAGCGCATACATAGCCATCATAAAGGTAAGAGCAGAGACCCCAAATATAGTTAATACCATATGAGGGAGTCTAATTGACCGGGCATATGCTCCAAACGGCACCACCAACAAGTTAACAGAGCGTTCACAGAACCGACACGATCTATTCATATTACAGATACCCATACGAAACACATTCCCGTCATAATCACCTACGACAAGTAGATCAGCCTCAAAGCGATCCCATGATCAGTGGCCGCTACAACCGGATACTGATCGAGATTACTGAAAGGCCCTAGACAGTAAAAGGAGATGAAATGGCAGACGTAACTACATCTGATAGAGCTTCTACCGGTGCGGCTACTGGAGGTCAGATGAAAAGAACCCTGACCCTCACCGGAGTAACGGTGAATGGCATGGCACTAATAGCACCCGGGGCATTCCTCTGGACAACGTTCCAGACACAGGCATCCCAGGTGAACCACGGTCATCCGACTGGCTCCGATATGTGGACAGGCCTGCTATTCGCATTCATACTGGCCATGCTTACAGCGTGGAGCTACAGCCAACTGGCGAGGATATATCCTGATGCGGGAGCCGGATCTAGCTACTACTTTGCTGAAGCGGCCTTTCTGGACAAAGAAAAACCCAGCCACCAAAGATATGCTCGGTTCGCAAAGCTCACCTTCGGATGGATCAGTCATCTCTACTACTGGATTTATCCAGGGATCATGATAGCATTCATCGCAACGCTGGTTGGATATATATACACTGCACTGACAGGAAGCCAGCTTGGCTGGGGAGCTTTGAGTCTGATATGCGTGGTATCGGCTCTTGGTATCGGTTATATAGCCTATCGCGGGATATCAGGGTCTACCTTGACAGCCATAGTAATCAACGTCATCCAGATCGTTACCTTGGTGGCTATGACGATTATATTCTTCATAGCGTTTAGAATAGGGCACCCTCACGCAGGATACGTACTATCCAATGCCGGTGGTGTGATCATACCACACAACTTCATCAACCTGCTTTACCAGTCAACTATAGCCATACTGCTCCTGGTCGGTTTCGAATCCATTACCGCACTTGGGGCGGAGGCTCGTAATCCTGGAAAAGATATACAGCGTGGAGTCCTGATCAGCCTAATGATACAGGGAGGGTTCTGCTACCTGCTCGAGTACTTCGGTGCAAACTTTGCATTGGGATCGGCTACGATATCTGCCACAAAAGGTACGAACCCTTATATAGCTGCAGGTAACAACTCAGCTCCTATAGGAACTATGCTACACAATGCGGCAAATACGATGTTTGGAGGCGGTGGTACCGCTGTATCATTGATCGTTGCGGCAACTGTCTTGATGGCACTTATAGGTACCACCTTGGCCTGTATAAACACCGGAGTGCGAGTCAGCTATGCAATGGCCAGGGACAAGGAACTCCCCTCTATCCTGGGATCCCTGCACTCTCGATTTGCCACTCCTCACGGTGGCATCTGGGTACTGGCCGCCCTATCAGCAGTAATAGGCATCTACGGGGTACACACGGTAGACAACCTTACGCAGATTACCCTGGCATCCAACACTGGAACCTTCATCGTATATGGCATGACATGTCTCATAGCAGTTGTAGCATTTGCAAGTCGTCATGACCGCCACATTCTGAAACACATAGTACTGCCCGGTACCGGTTTTCTGATGAATTTTGCCGAACTCTGCGGAGTAGTCTACCTTGCTCTAGCTGCCGGTGGCTCTGGGGCAACCGACGCAATCAAGGCTCTGGCCATTGTAGGTGTATGGATAGCGATTGGAGCACTATGGGTCGCATTCAACCCAAACAAACACGCTGCCAAAAAAGTCGTCAATGATCGGCTGGATAAGCGGGTCGAACTTGTACAGACTACACAGCCGTGAGATCGATGTCATTATCGGAGAGATGTCGTCCGATAGCGATCATGTAACGGGGGAAGATCCCATAGTGGGGAGTGGCTATGCCGGCAGTCATCCTGCTGCCGGCAATGGCCTTATAACGGCACGAGGTTCTACCGACACAATTGTATGGGCATTACGTTCAGAACCAGGTGAGGTGCGCCCACACAATGAGGACTTTGCTATCGCTTCTATTCCATGCGACATACAATGCGACATACAATGCGATATTTCATGCGGCATACAATGCGACAGGCGTGATAACTCTCCTTGTTGGTCATGCGATCCGGGAACCTACCGGGTCATGGACGAGGAGCGATGCCGAACAGAATGCGGGTGCCTTCAATCCAATATGGATTACTACAAATATGAGCATACTGAATATCAGCAGCCTGACCAAGTAGAGCCTGACCTAGATACAAAGCCACCTCTGTTTATAGTGGCAGACGGCCTAGGAGGTCATGATGGGGGCGAAGTGGCAAGCCGCATTGCTGCACATACCGTGATCAATGCATGGTACAAAGGATCTTCTCCATCTCCTCAGGCGATGCGATCTTCTGTCCGGAAGGCCAATGCAGCAGTATTTGGCGCAGCATACGAATACGACCATCAGGGTATGGCCACTACCGTTACCGCACTGGCGATTGATGGTGACGAAGCTATAATTGCTCACGTAGGAGACTCCAGGGCTTATATGGTACGCCACAGCAGGGCAGAGCAACTTACCAATGACCACTCTCAAGTCGCAGAGATGCTTCGCCGGGGATTGCTTACTCCGGAGCAGGCCGCTAATCACCCAGCTCGCTCAGTGCTGACACGATGTGTAGGTCTGGCTCCATCGGTATCGGTAGATCTAATGCGTAGGCCATTTTCGAGGGGCGACATATTCGTACTTTGCACCGACGGATTATGGGATATGCTCGCCAGACAGGAAATCGCTGATATTTCTGGTAGTCTGGATAGAGAGAGCAGTCCTGCCGATGTCGAAGAGGTAGTAGATCGAATGGTGAATACAGCACTCGAGAGAGGCGCAACTGATAATGTTACTGCTGTGGTTGTATTGGCTATAGACAGTTCTCCGGCTATTAATCCTCCTAATTCCAGGGGGATGTTCAAACGATGGATACACAGGTAATCAATTAGATGTCATCTCGATATGTACCAAATCAAGTAATAGATCAGTACGAGTTGATCGAGCCACTCGGTGAGGGATCTTATGCAGAGACGTGGAAGGTTCGCGACAGTCGCGACGGGAAGCTTTTTGTGCTGAAACTTGCCAATCCACAGCTCTTTGCTGATCCTGTTCTCTTCCAGCGATACCGTAGGGAGAGTGACGTAGCCTGCCAGCTGGACCACCCTCATGTCCAGCGAGCTTTCCGCAACACTCAATCCAGCACGGAGCCATACCTTGTCTTGGAATACGTAGATGGAGAGAGCCTGAGGATGTACCTACGAAAGCATGCT
>JAJZWK010000094.1 GCA_021846725.1 Actinomycetes bacterium
GTATCCCTCTTGACGCAGTACCTTGCACGCCTGAGTGCCTGAGTAATCGAATTCGCAGGCCTGCCCTATCACTATAGGTCCTGACCCAATTATTAATATAGATTCAATGTCAGTACGCTTCGGCATTATCAGTTCACTATCCCTTGTGACCCACCATCTTGTGCCAGCAGCCCATTCTTTTGTGCCGATTCACCGTCTTTTATCATCTGGCTATCTCGTGCCGATTCACCGTCTTTTACCATCTAACTATCTCGTGCCGACCCATTATCTTGTATCAGCTTTTTCAATGAGTCGAAGAGGTACGCAGAATCGTGTGGGCCAGGTGACGATTCGGGATGATACTGTACCGACTCAATTCGGGCATTGTCCACACGCATGCCCTCTACTACTCCGTCATTAAGATTCACATGTGTGACCATTGCTCCACACGATTTCAGTGAATTACTGCTAACTGCGTAGTTGTGATTTTGGCTGGTTACTTCTACTCTACCGGTAGCCAACCTTTTGACAGGATGATTACCTCCATGATGACCAAACGGCAGCTTGTAGGTTTCAGCACCTATAGCACGTGCCAGGATTTGGTGTCCGAGACATATTCCAAAGATTGGGACACGTCCTACGAGGTCAGAGACTATGCTGGCCTGTAAGTCCAGAGCAGCTGGATCGCCGGGACCATTGGAGAGAAATACTATATCAGGATCGAGAGAGAGTGCATCATTGGCAGCGAATCCTGCAGGCACTACCGACACTCTGGCGAACTGTTTTAGATGGTCGAGTATCGTACGCTTGATTCCAAAATCATATGCTACTACTTTGTAGCTATTGTTGGGGTCTCCGAGATGATAAATGGTGTCAGTAGTTACAATACCTGTCAGGTCAGCTCCGGTGGTACCCGGCTCTCTTCGTGCAGCTTCGAGAAGGATTGACTCCGGTGCAGTTCCAAACGCACATCCCACTGCCCCCTGCTCTCTTATTGATATAGTCAACCGTCTTGTATCTATACCGGTGATTGCTGGTATGTCGTATTGGATGAGCCAGGATTCCAGGGTGTCCTCGGATCGCCAGGATGAAGTCCTGTTCTCTAATGATCTGGTGACTACGCCTCGCAACCACGGTCTTGATGACTCACAGTCTTGTGAGCTGATTCCATAGTTGCCGATATGGGGGTATGTAAACGTAACGATCTGGCCAGCATAGGAGGGGTCGGTTATCACTTCTTGGTAGCCAGCCATCACAGTATTGAATACTATTTCTCCTGTAACGATTCTTTCTGCTTGGATGCCCTGATTGTCAGGCGATTGTACTGTTAGTGAACCAGCGCAGTATCCGGGGAATACTTCACCAGTGGCAAGTACTAGTTTTGCCGGATCACGTAACTGCTCAGGACTACTGTCTAGTGAAAGAGCATCTAAGAGGCTCAGCGGATAGGCATCTTGGGTTCGCTGCCCCCCATGCTTCGTATGACTGCGTTGTTGTCGTCGGGTAGGCACTCCAGCCTGCCTCTCCTTCTCCGCCTTGTCCTGCTCGCCTGGATGGACGACTCTCTGGTCCAACCTACCTATCCGCTGAGCCTCTGAAAATGAAAGTTTCACTTAGTGGCCCGTCCATCAAGATATACAGGTTCACCTTCATAGATCGTGTGCCTTACCTTTCCGGTCAAAGATAGGCCGTCAAATGGTGAGTTGCGGGACTTGGAAAGTAGCTGGGTGGCATCTACCTTCCAGGAAGCTGATGGATCAAACACAGTTAGATTGGCAGGTGCTCCCGGTAAGATTGGTCCGCCATGGCGACCACCACTGGCAACATCCAGTCCAGCAATTGCCGCTGGTTTCCAGCTCATAGCTGCGATAATATCGATCATGTTCATAGAGTACTGTAATACAGAGGGGTCGACAGTCAAGCGTTCTGAATATGAGCTGTTTATTTTTCCGGCTCTTGCTGAACTAGAATTATCGTACTTACTCTTGGTGGAGTTACTCTTGGTGGAGTGAGCACGGCTGGATTGACTGTTACCAGATCTGTCCTTTCTGGAAGTATCAATTTCGCTGTAATCACCTTTAAGCACGGTGATAGCTACAGCCAGGGCAGTTTCCAATCCTATCATTCCCGGCGGAGCCTGATCCAGCGGAAGCTCTTTACTCTCCCTGACATGTGGTGCATGGTCGGTCGCAATCGCGTCGATTGTGCCATCTGAGAGTGCTCTTACTAACGCTGTGATGTCCTCACGCGTCCTAAGAGGGGGATTTACCTTATAAATCGGATTATATCCTGATAGCATGTCATCTGTAAGAGATATATGATGCGGGGTAACTTCGGCAGTTATCTGCATACCGGCGAGCTTTGCTCGTCTTACCAACTCCACAGAGCCGTGAGTAGAGAGATGCATAAAATGTATTTGTGCATTGCACAATGCAGCCAGTTCCAAATCTCGCTCCAGCATAAGCTCCTCTGCGCAGTTTGGCGCTCCCTGGACACCCATGATAGACGACAGGTAACCCTCGTTCATCACCGTGTTGGCGGTCAGATCCTCTACCTCGCAATGCTGGGCAATAGTTGCACCGAGAGCAGATGCATATTCCAGGGCACGTCTCATTACAGAAGCCCTCTGCACTCCCCTGCCATCATCTGTAAAAATCTTCACACCGCACGCGTTCATCTCTACCATTGGCGACAATTTCTCTCCTCCACGCCCTACCGTAATGGTGCCAGCCGGTATTACTGCACATAGCGCTTCTTTGGACATAGCCAGTATGTCTCTGACTACGGTTGCATTGTCTATAGGTGGTTCGGTATTTGGCATACAAACGACAGCAGTGTAGCCACCAGCTACAGCTGCCCTCGTTCCGCTCTCTATGGTCTCGGCTTCTTCATTACCGGGTTCACGTAGATGGGTATGCAGATCCACCAGACCCGGTGAGATCATGCAGCCGTCACAGTCGATGAGATGTGCTCCTCTTGGAGGGCTGATACTAGGTGCAATCTTCGCTATCTCTGAATCGTCGATAAGGACATCCAAGCCAGAACGTATACCAGTTGCATCCACCAAGGTACCACCTTGCAACAGCACCTTTGTCATACCTGCAGCTCCAGGGAATATCTCACCATAGTTCCACTATCCTTTGTACCACCTTGCAACAGCACCTTTGTCATACCTGTAGCTCATACCTGTAGCTACAAGAGATGTTTTCGTAGTTGCGATACAGCTATGATGCCGGCTCATCGGTCATCCTGTTAGCTTGGCGTATAGGGACAAAATTGCCTGTATTCAAAGTAAGATCTCCAGGATTGGCAAGAAGCAGGTAGATAACGGCCATCCTTACTGCTACCCCATTTGATGCCTGGTTCAATATGAGTGACCTGGAAGAGTCTGCGATCTCGCCAGCCAGCTCCACTCCTCTGTTTATTGGGCCTGGATGCATGATGACCGCAGTTTCAGGCAACAGAGATGCACGCTTGCTGTCTATACCCCAATTCATGGCGTATTCACGTATAGAAGGTAGGTAAGTGCCTGAACCTCGTTCGTTTTGTAGCCGTAGTATGTAGCATACCTGTGTTTCCGGTAATACCTCATCCAGATGGTAACTCACTCTGACCGGCCATTTATTTACATGTCGTGGCATCAGTGTTCCAGGACCGCAAAGAGTCGTTTTTGCACCCAGCATATCCAGCATAATCACTAGAGATCTGGCTACTCTGGAATGCTCCACATCCCCCACTATGGTAACTGTCATGCCGTTGAAGCAATTTAATATAGTACCATCGGTGGTATAGTTGCCGGGAGTGTCAAACCGTTCGATCAGAGTATAGCAATCAAGTAGTGCTTGGGTGGGATGCTCATGGCATCCATCTCCAGCGTTTATGACTGGTACTGTCATCCATGTGGAAGCCTGTGTTGGTACCCCAGATGAGCTATGTCTTATGACAAATCCGTCTGCACCTATTGCATGGAGGTTGGCAAGAGTATCCTTTAGAGATTCGCCTTTTTTCATGGAGGATTGGGAAGAATTGAGCGATAGGATATCCATAGACAGTTTTTTGGCGGCAATTTCAAATGATGTTCTGGTTCGAGTCGAGTCCTCCGAGAATACCATTGCCATTGTCTTGCCTCTGAGTGTCGGTACCTTGGGTATATCCCTCCTTAGAACCTCACTGAATATCGCGGATAGCTTCATAATATGACTTATGTCATCGCGATTGAGGTCTCCTATGGACACTAGTGCGTTCTGCAATGGGCTCATGGTCTTCCCTTTATGACGTCTCCGATTGTTACGCCTTCCAGGTTGGCATCCACCTGTTCGGTGAGGCGTGTAGGAAGATTCTTTCCTACATAATCTGGGCGGATAGGAAGTTCACGATGACCTCGATCTATTAACACGGCCAACTGGATAGACTTTGCCCTACCAAAGTCTGAAAGCGCCTGGAGCGCTGCCCTGACCGTCCTTCCGGTGAACAGAACGTCATCTACGAGTACGACTGCCATATTGGTGATGTCAAATGGTATGGCAGTTGCTGCCTCAGGAAGGACAGGTCTTAGCTGGATATCGTCACGGTAGAATGCTACATCCAATGTACCTACAGGTATCTCTGCATTGCCTATCTCGGAGATGATGTCTTTCAGCTCAAATGCAATCTGCACTCCCCCGGTCTGTAGCCCTATAAGAGCAAGGTTGTCACTGCCCTTATTGTGCTCAATTATTTCATGCGCAATCCTGACAAGTGCTCTTTTTACATCGTCTGCCGACATGACTTGAGATCGGGGAACGAATACTCCACCCCTCGGTGTGGCAAGTTTTCGCTCGCGTTCGGCCAAAATAATCCTCCTGTATCCGTACGAGTCTCTCAGGACCCGCTTGACGGTCATCACTTAATTGAGGTTACTCTATCACAATCTCGGTCCTGTGGCAAACAGGCCGTACGATTCGTGGCAGCCACCGGATCGGGTGAGAGTGCTATAAGATAGGGGCATGGACGGAACGGATGAAATGAGTAGAACCGATCGACGTCCGATACGCGTCGGTAGTCGGATGTTCAAGCGTATGTCTCTTGTTACGCTTGTGGCTATCACTTTTCTGATTGCCACTGGGACTTGGGTAAGGCTCTCTGAGTCTGGACTTGGCTGTACTACGTGGCCAGCTTGTACCTCGCATGACCTGATAGCTCCTGGGACATACCATTCATTGGTAGAGTTTACAAACCGTACTACCATAATAGTGATTGGCATTTTAATAGCTATGGTCGTAGTCTCCTCATTCCTGCGTGAAACTAAGCGTATTGACTTGCGATTGCTTTCTATAGGGCTTCTGGCCGGATATATTGGTGAGGCGGTCTTGGGAGGGATTACGGTACTTCTAAAGCTGGCCCCACCACTTGTGGCTACTC
>JAJZWK010000009.1 GCA_021846725.1 Actinomycetes bacterium
TATCCCTGCCAAAGCAGCAAAAGCAGAAGCAGCAATAAAGGCTGGCCGAAACGTAGACATCGTAGCAGCATGCATAGCTGCCACTCTCGTTGCACTGTGCACTGTTCCCCCAACTGACGATCTAACAACTCCAGATCTAACAACTCCAGATCTAACAACTCCGGTAACCCCTACAGTTGCAGAAGCGTGAACCTTACCGACCAAGAGAGCGAGTAGACCTCCGACGAGCGCTCCTATAGAGGACATGAACGCCAAACGACCAAATATAGAATTACGCCACCGCGACGTTGTTGTATCGGTAACAAAAGCCGACTCCGCTGGCTGATAGGGGCCTACCGCGCCAGCGCCAGCGCCAGCGCCACGACCAAAACTACCAAGTGATGCAGCTATAAAAATAAACAATGTACTGTCCGAGTACGCAAATACCAAACCAGCAGCAGCAGCAAACAATGGTAATACGATTAAAAATGGCCTACGTCCTATACGGTCTGACAGAAGGCCAATGAACGACGATAAAACAGCAGAGGTCAAGGCAACAGCCAGAAATAGTATTCCCAGCTTTAAGGCGCTAAAACCCTGAATGGCCAGATAGATAGGTACCACCACCCCTGCCAGTGCCCTTGCTACACTGATAGAGCCACGAGCAGCCATAACAATTGCCATATCCCTGTTCATCCACTCTGGGAACATCCATCCGCGTATACTCTTTTTCGCACGGCCAAACGGGGCACTATTTTCGCTGTCAAGCATGGTACCACTCATTCGTTAAAGATTAGCAGTTTCGCCATGGCAGGCAATCTGAGCAAGGTACCACTCTAACGACAGCTAAGAGCAATCCTGTAATATCGGTAGTAATAGCCGCATAACCTGTAGTTAAATAAACGGGCATTGACTATCCAGGGAGGATAATCGGGAGGAAGGGAGGGATGGAGAAATGGAGAAAGAGGATGTCAAATGAGTTATTCGACCAACATAGCTTGCAAAAAGATAGCATACTTGTATTGTGATGTGTGAATCCAACGCCAGACAATCAGGTAATTTCATTATTTCTCCAAACGGTCCTCTTCATGGAGTCATAGACGCAGGAGGGGCAAAAAACTCCGTATTAAAATTGATGACAGCATGCCTGCTTGCAGAAGGCACACACGTATTGCAAAACGTACCATACATCCAGGATGTATCTATCATGTCAGACCTCTTGGAGGCACTTGGGGCCAAGGTGTATAGACGTGGCCAGGTGACTACCGGTTTAGGACCAGAAAGAGATATCCATACAGACTCAACAGCCGCAACTACAGATGACGACTTGATCATAGAAACACCCGCTACAATTCTACCTGAAGCGCCATACGAGTTAGTAGAAAAGATACGGGCATCCATAGTGGTACTCGGCCCACTGACTAGTCGCACAGGGAAAGCCAGGTTACCTCTTCCTGGCGGTGACGACTTCGGAGAGCGTCCCGTGGACATGCATATAGATTCACTCTCCCTAATGGGAGTTCAATTCAAATCGACCCACGGGCATATAGAGGCAACGGTGCCAGGAGGTCGTATGACTGGTAACAGGATTGTTTTGGAGTATCCGAGCCATACCGCAACCGATAATATCCTTATGGCCGCTGTTCTTGCCGATGGTACCACAGTTATCGAAAACGCTGCCAGAGAACCAGAGATAGTAGATTTGGCCACAATGCTTTCATCCATGGGCGCCAGAATCAAGGGAGCTGGAACGTCCAGGGTCATAGTAGAAGGAGTACCCACACTACACCCAACAGTGCATAGAACTATATCCGATAGAGTGGTTGCTGCAACATTCGCAGCCGCTGTGGGGATTGCTGGTGGCGATATTACCATAAGAGATGCTCGGATAGATAACATGGATATGATTGTAAGAAAGATGACCAACATGGGATTACATGTATCTCACTCACGATCGCATCCCGGCATCCGCATATATAAGGATGAGAACATCAGACTGCACAGCGTTGACGTATCTACACTACCCTATCCTGGAGTAGCAACTGACTACGCACCATTCATCGTTACCATGCTATCCATAGCCGACGGGGTCGGAATAGTAAGTGAGAACCTCTTCTCTGGCCGTTTTCGCTACGTAGACGAATTAATCAAGCTCGGTGCCAATATCTCTACCGAAGGACACCATGCAGTAGTCAGAGGTACCGATCGACTCATTGGTACGACAGTAAAAGCTCCAGATATACGCGGTGGAGCAGCTCTGGTACTGGCAGGATTAGTAGCCGAGGGAGAAACAGTAGTGACAAACACTATGCATATAGACCGAGGATATGAGGATTTTGCTGGAAAACTCTCCTCTCTTGGTGCGAATATAAAAAGGATATGAACGTTAACTAAGCCTACTTGCTGTGCATCTATTCAACCATTTCATCAACTTTGGCTAACCCAACGTATATGTCTTTAGAAATCAAGTTACTTTGCCGATAATAAAATGGCGTGATGCTTGATGCCTACTGATGTGAACTACTGACGCAAGCTATCAGAAATGAACATCGTGTCTGCAAAAGAGTAATCACATACTAGAAAAGATTGAATGGTTGCACTATAGGACATTAGGACAGGGCATTGAGGTGCAGCGTAGTGATGTAGTAAGGTAAGTGAATGATTGAATTAACTAGGATCAACGGTGAGAAAATGCTGATCAATGCAGAGTTGGTGGAACGCGCCGAAGAAACTCCTGATACAGTCATCACGCTTACAGATGGTACGAAGTACGTAGTATCAGAGCATATAGCCGAGATACAGCAAAAAGTCCAGCTGTACAAGGCAGGCATAATGGCATTAGCACAACGGATGATGGACGACTTGGACATAAGTGACGTTCATCTGCGACTTATTTACGGTGAAGAGCACAAGAAGGAAAGCACTAATGATACTAAAACTGCCAGCACTGAAACGACAACCACGAATAGCAATGAATCCATGTCACATCCGGAGGCCGGGCTCTGATGCACTCGATAAAATCACATGGTAGTAATACTAGGAATGGTAATAATAATGGTAGTAGTCATGGAGGCATGATATGAAAAAGGACACGCTATCGCCAATAGTAATTATCGGCGCAATAATGATCGTATTCTTGGCCACAATTATGGACGGAACCAACCCAATGGTCATGTTCAAGCCGGCTCCCATGCTACTTATATTTGGTGGATCAATACTTGCATCCATAGCGGGTATTATGCGCTCTGATTTCAAAGCAGTAAAGGCTGCAGGTAAAAAGGTCATGAAGGTGGACACAGTGGATCCACAAAAAGACCTGGATACAATCATACATCTCACAGAGGTGGCAAGACGCGAGGGGCTATTGGCCCTGGAAAAGGCCGCAAGCGACATAGATGACCCGTTCTTCAGAAAAGGCATAGAGATGACGGTAGACGGTGTAGATCCTGAAGAAATACGTGAAATTCTGGAAGCTGAGATTGATGGACTAGAGGACAGACACAAGGCAGGAGCGAAATTCTTCACCGATCTCGGCGGCTTCTCACCAACCTTGGGCATTATCGGTACCGTCATTGGTCTGGTAGCCGTTCTTGGCAGTCTGACCAACCCTGGACAACTTGGCCCTAAGATTGCCAGCGCATTCACGGCCACGCTATGGGGTATTCTGATGGCCAACTTGGTATGGCTTCCCATATCGAACAAGCTCCAAAGAGCCAGCTCTCTGGAGCTTACCAGCAAGAGACTTATCCTGGATGGAATACTGGCCATCCAAGCAGGAAGTAGCCCAAGAATGGTACAAGCAAGACTCCAGTGCTACATTGCACCAAAAGACAGGGTCGATGTCAGAGATACTCGCAAGCAAGGTGAGGCTGCATGATGAGCACTTACGTGACACTTATATCATGCAAGAATAATATGGTATTCGGTGAACTTCCGGATCCGACGAGTAATTATACGCAAAAGATAAGGGTTACTCAGCGTACCACACATGTACCACAAACGATATAAGGTCATATGGACAGGTAAATAAGAATGGCCAAAAGTACCAAACATAAATCAGGAGAGGCAGGAGGGGGTCACGAAGCAGCGGGAATGATGCGGTGGCTGCTTACTTATGCAGACATGATCACCTTACTGCTGGCTCTTTTCGTGGTGTTGTTCGCCATGTCTACTATTAATGTACGCAAATTCGAGGCTCTGGAGATGGGCCTGAAACAGACCTTTGATCCGAATCCGGGCGTACTTACCGGAGCTGCAAAGTTGCTGAAGGAGCCACAACTCACTCAATCCAGCGCTACGAATGTATCGTCATTCGTAAAAAACGTTACCCACAATGTGCAAAACAGCCCCGGGTCTGCCGGCTCTACCACCACCAGCAGCAACGGTAGCGGCATACTACCTATGTCAGCTATCGCGCAACGTCTCCAACAGGCTCTGTCAAAAGCGGGACTGGCAAATCAGGGAATTACAGTTACCACTGAGAGAAGAGGTGTAGTAGTCAGGGTTCTGGACGACCAGGTGTTCTATGGAACCGATCATGCCAGCCTAAATGCCGTCGGAGCACGGGTAGTCGACGTGATAGGCTCGGTATTGCGTACCTTCCAAAACAACGTAGTAGTAGAAGGCTATGCCGACAGCCAACCAATCACCGGCGGACCATACCCCTCCAACTATGCACTATCGGCCATGAGGGCTATCAATGTACTGGAACGCCTTGTACACTACGATTCGATCCCAGAAACAAGGCTGTCTGCCCAGGCATTTGGGTCTACCCATCCTGTTGCGCCAAATACCACTCCACAGAATATGGCATTGAACAGAAGAGTAGACATAGTAGTATTGAATTCAGGTCAAGGAAGGTCGTAAGTTTAACAGGCAAGATCAAGGAAGGTCGTAAATGGCAGTATCTATTTCAGGACCGGGAACCAGGCAGTCTACCAGCTCATCCAGCGGAGCCAAGGGTCAAGTCGTCGATGAAGAGAAACCAAAGAGTAAAAAAAAGCTACTCATCATAGTAATCGCTGTCGTCCTGCTACTTGCAATAGGATACCTTGGAGTAACCAAGGTGATAATGAAGCCTGTGCCTCACTATGGTCCCAATAATCCCCCCGCCAATACCACAACCTATTCGCTCCCAAGCGAAACTCTCAACTTGGCAGATGGTAGCCTTCTACAGGTAACTGTAGCGCTACAATTGACAGCAGCAGCAAACGCAAAGTCGATTAGCGCATTCAATCCTCAATTGGAAAATGCACTGATCCAAGACTGTGGAACCTGGACATATCACAGGCTACTCGCCCCTAACGGCAAGACGCTCTTATCCCAGCAACTTCTCCACAGCTTCCAGGACATACTAAAACCAGTCGATGGTGGCGAGCAGGTAAGTGAGGTGTATTTCACGGCCTTTACCCTACAGGCTGCTTGATTGCCCTGGTAGAATCGGTCAAGACCATCTCACAACAAACGATACTATCCTTGGAAGTTAAACTGTTGTGTGCACCAGTCAGCCAGATGTGTGCACCAAACCGAATGAGCTTGCACTAATACCAGTAAATTAAACTGTTGTATGCACCAGTCAGCCAGATGCAAATGCCAAAATTCGAAGATGCAAGTACAAATACTATCTTACTACTCGCTCCTGGCTACTCAACTGCTCCGACCGTAATAACAACTAGCAAACAATATTACTGGCAAGTTGCTTCCAAGTGCTTGCAAAGGTAAGCACTTAATGCTAAGATTAGTTGTAGTAACGGATACGGCGGAACGTAGAAAGTGGATAGTTGAGTAGGTATGAATTTTGTTCCTCGGTATCTGAGGATAGCTTCGGAGCATGATAAACAACCTGCAATGTTATTGAGTCCATGGAGGATATTACGATGGCCCTGATGTGGAATCGACCAATAGAATGGGATGCAGATGAGTGGCGCAAGTTGGCTGCATGCAAGAATACCGAACCAGACTTGTTCTTCCCGGTTGGAACTACAGGTCTGGCTGTAGATCAGATAGAGGCAGCTAAGCAGGTATGCTACAAATGCGAGGTCATTGAGGAATGTTTAGATTTTGCTATTGCAACCAACCAGGAGTCAGGAATCTGGGGTGGAACATCCGAAGAAGAGAGACACCATCTGCGCAAAGTGTGGTTGGCTACCCAGTACCAGTCAAATCACACCGATAAGCATCAATAAACGTCGTACTACGCCTTCTTCTGTCCTTGGACGCCTACCGGACTCCCAAGAAGTAGGTACGTCATGCCATTGACAGGATAGATTACTGAGTTGAAGGGCTGTAACTTGGTAAGTTGGCTAGGACACCAAACTATCAAACAAATGTGATACCCCCTCAGTCCACTGTACTTAGCTGGTAATCAAAGTTTAGCTGACAATCGACTCCGGCAATATACCTGGTTCAGGATAGAGATTATCATCCTGCGGCCAACGTTTCCTGCTGGCTCGTGATAGCTTGACCAAGAGGTCAATTACGGATGGATCCTCTGTTACTGGTCTAATCTCAATAGCTCCATCACCATGAGCACCATCAACAAGTTGCTTACCCGCTTCGGTACGGATTATTAAAATCGTCCAGCCGGAAAGCTCCCCAATACCACCCGCAGAAACATCTGCGTGCTCTGCCGCAAAATCAGGGCACAACTTACAGCCCTCTCGTGTCCACTTCCGACCCTCTTTCAATGGAACCTCAGCATACGAACCATCTTGCATCCATACCTGGAACCTGCCCTTGATGTTTACCTTTGCAATGCTATCGCGACCAATACCATAGCCTACTTCAAATAATTCTTCATACATAGTTTCATCAAAAGTCTTTGAACATAACAGCCCTATGGACAGAACCAATCGACGACCTACCTTACCTGCTTTTCTTGCGTTCATCACAGCTGGAATAGATGCCTGACACCCTGTACCAACTATAGCTATTTTCTCGAATCCGGCATCTACAGCATCAAAGTAAGCAAGCGTATTAGTAGAATAAGTATATCTAGAGCCAGATGCACTCAGCACTCCCTGACGATCTGTAACAAATGCAGGTACAGGGCGAACAGCACCAAGACCGCCATTCTGCTTGCCTGGCATGCCGCTCGCCGACCTATCACTCACCATTCCAGAGTTACCCCCCTGCAGATTTTCGCTGATACCCTGTCTAGCCTCATCAGACATTCCATCAGATAACGACTGACCGCCCATGGTAGACGATACAAGTGCGCAATCTATCATAGAATGATCAAGCGCCCAGATCAACATGGCTGATACTGCACCGCCATCCTGACCGAGCAAACGCACCTCATCATCTGTTGCTCTGGCGAGAACAATCTCCTGGCTGATCCCGTAAACCTCATCAGCATTACGGGATCTCCCATACATAAAAGTATCGGCTTCGACCTCCCAGGAACGAAATCTAGGGCAAGCTCTTGTACACAAGGTACAGCCCCGCTGACCATGCGTACAGTCTTCAGCTCCTCCATCCTCATCCACCTTCCATGGCCTATAAGGACCTTCACGATCATCATAACGTAGTACATCGTGTGGGCATGCAATGACGCAAGCTGCACAACCTGTACATAGTCCAGATCTGACTACTTCTCCAAGCAAATTTACCCAATGCGGTTTTTCTGGCGGCATACCAATAGGTTACCGCTTCATGGAGAAGAATGCCAATACTTCTCCGTCACAACAACCGCTACGTACCCAAGAGTCCATCCAATACTTTGTCGTAACGAAAGGTCAACCAAGAGTACCCGCTAACATTAAGGTGTTCACCGGTAGGATCAGCATTGGTTGTATAATAGTTAAGGAGTTCTTTTTATCAGTTAGCTGCGAATGACAACACATGCTCCGCAAGCCTCTGGCTTTAGCCACAGGAGAATGTCATAAGCAGGTAGAGTATGTGATGAGAACAGATTAAAGTATGATAATCATGTATGCATTGGAGGTATACGTTTGGCAATAAAAACTGATGGATACCCTGTGTATTATGGCAGTGAGGAGAATATCAGTTGAGCTCAGTTGAAGAGCGTAGATTGGCCATCCTGAACACGATTGTAGAAGAGTATATAGATACAGCACAACCAGTTAGCTCTGTACACGTCGCCCAAATAGCTAAATTGAATGTATCTCCGGCAACCGTAAGAAGTGATATGGCCATACTTGACCGTGAAGGATTCCTTGTACAGCCCCATACCTCCGCAGGTAGAGCTCCCACGGAAAAGGGATACAGATTCTACGTAGACCATCTTAATAAACCGGGTAAACTGTTCCCTAGCCAACATCACATGCTACAAAAGTTCTTCTCTCATCTACACGGTGAAGTAGACCAACTACTGGAAAGGTCAGCCAACCTGATCGCCAGACTGACCGACTATTCATCAGTAGCTATCAGGTACACCAAGCGGGATCAGGATACTCCCATTCGTTCTGTACAAGTGGTAGGTATGTCCGAACGAAGCGGACTTATAGTTGTCGTACTGGGTAATGGCTCCGTTCAAACAGAGAATATCGAATTCGAATACGATGTCAGTGAAGCAATACTGTCCGAGGCAAGCTCGATATTGAACAAGCATATGGTAGGCAAATCATTTAATGCTATTCACAGCAACGATAATATCCCGATAGAGTACCTTGCAGGCACAGACAGCCGCGTCACTGATACAGTCAACTCAGCAGCTCTCAAAATAGCAAACATGCACCACATGAACAACCGTGAACATGTTTTCATCGGTGGTTCTTCACATGTAGCTGACGCATTCAATGCAATAGATTCCATCCGGATGATTCTGTCCATGCTGGAGCAACAACTGGTCCTAGTGGATATCATTGAACGAATGATAGATAATGGCATGTCGGTAGCTATAGGTACCGGCGAACATGGCAACGCCGTATTGGCCGACTGTGCGCTGGTTGTAGCTCCCATCGAAGTAGACAGCTATCAAGCCGGATCACTCGGACTTCTTGGCCCGATAAGAATGAATTATCCCATGGCACTTGCGGTGGTCACTGAGGTAAGCGCCAGACTATCTGAAAGGTTGGGTAATGATGCCGGCTGACTACTACGAGCTGCTCGGAGTAGATCGCAATGCTACAGACGAGCAAATAAAGCGAGCATACAGAAAAAAGGCAAGAGAGTTGCATCCTGACAGCACTGGTGGCGATTCGGGATCTGAAGAAAAATTCAAAGAGGTTTCACTGGCATATGAAGTGCTCAGGGACCCTGAGAGGCGGAGACGCTATGATATGTTCGGACCTGAGGGATTGGGAAATCAATTTGGGCCAGGGGGACCTGCAGGAGGCTTCGGCGACCCGTTCTTCTCCGGATCCCTGTCCGACCTCTTTGACTCATTCTTCGGTAGCTCTGGAATGTCAGGCACTAGGGGACGAAGCGGGCATGCCGGACCCGAACGTGGACAAGACATAGAAACAGTCATGAATATATCCTTTGAAGAAGCTGCTTTTGGCTGTGATAAAGACCTGACCATAGAAACACTCGTTGCCTGCGAAGTATGCTCCGCTACCGGAGCAACACCCGGAACCACGGCATCGCGCTGTTCACAGTGCGGAGGTACTGGTGAACTCAGGCGAGTACGTCAGTCAATTCTCGGACAAATCGTAACTGCCACCCCCTGTAATTACTGCGACGGAACTGGAGAAACGATAGCCAGCAAATGCAGCTCCTGCAAGGGGGAGGGTCGTATCAGAGAAAGTCTGCATATAAGCGTATCCGTACCAGCCGGTGTCAATGATGGCACTACACTCAGGCTGGCCGGTAGAGGACCTGCCGGAAGGAGGGGAGGTCCGCAAGGAGATCTCTATGTACATCTACAAGTTGGTGCCAGCGATCGCTTCAACCGTGAAGGAGCAGACCTGTATGCAGAACTACATGTTCCTGTCCCTGGTGCCGTTCTTGGAACCTCTATACCATTTGAGACTTTAGACGGAGAGGAGATAATTGATATAGCAAAAGGTACCCAGAGCGGTCATGTAATCAAGCTAAAGGGAAAAGGAGTACCAAATTTGAATGGAAAAGGTCGCGGCAATCTATATATAACAGTCATAGTGGACATACCTACTACACTGACACCAGAGGAGGAAGAACTCTACAGACAACTAGCCAAAGAGTCTGGCGAGACCGTAAAACATCACTCTGCTCGTTCACGCCTGAGGTCATTGCTCTAGGAAAACTTAGTGCCAAGAAGACTGCCCATTACATGTTTATCGCCGGACTACTACTTTATCGCCGGACTACTACAATCCAAGTGGAAGGGTATCAGCGAACGTGAATCCAGAAGAATTCATTACGTCTCTGTCACCAGCTTACTGTAATACAAGTGCCCAGGTATTTGTAGACGACATAAACCGACCGGAAATTTCGCCAGAGGATATGCACCATCTGGTAAATGTACTCAGGTTACGCGAGGGCGAGAAGGTCGTATTGTCCGACGGTAAAGGATATTGGAGATTGTGTAGCTTCAGTAAAACTGGCTGGAACTCACGCTTAAAAGAGCTCAGTGAAGACATACACGAAGCAGATGCTCCTCTACGTCCCACATGTATTGCACTGGCAATGGCCAAGGGAGAGCGCGGTACATGGGCTATTGCCAAACTGGTCGAATTGGGTATAGACCACATAATGCTGCTCTCTACAGACAGAAGTGTTGTACGCTGGAGCGCTACCCGCAAGCAACATGCATTAGACAGGTTAAGAAGAATTGCACGTGAATCATCAGCTCAGTCACGTAGGACATTCCTACCAAAGATAGGCGGTCCAGTAACTGTAGACGAACTATTGGAAGTATATCCACCTCACGAATTGGCACTCACAGATATAACCGGAGAAAGCATGCTTTCTGCTCCACAGGAAATTAGTATGATTGCGATCGGTCCAGAAGGCGGGTGGTCGCAACGCGAGCTGTCGTTGGCAAAGAAAAACGACATACCCCTGCTTAGTCTTGGGACAACAATCATGCGATCCGAAACAGCAGCAATTGCTGCAGGGGTAATGCTGAAAATACTTAGAGTTTAGTGTAGTACAACACAACCAACCATGGGTTCCCACCAGCCAGATTACGCTCCTAGTGGTATCCTCGTCCTAGATATAGCTACTTATCTTCGGCCTAGTCAGATGATGCCCTTGACTTGCCAGGCAATGTAGTGCTATTTGTATTGCACTGCACTGCACTGCACTGGATGGCAGGCACCCACAACCGCACCCGCATAGGATAACGCACAATACAGACAACTTTAGCTGCCGATTGGCGCATCTGACCTATTTGGTATAAAAATATGAATCATGAATATAGTTGTTTGCGTAAAACAGATACCAGACCCAGCAGATCCACCAGCAATGGATGAAGCCAAGGGTACACTTAATCGAAACGGTAAGCTGATCATGGACGATTCTGACTCCTACGGAGTAGAGATGGCGTTGCAGCTTGCAGAACAGGCAGGAGGTGGAGAGGTCACATTGGTTTCCATGGCCCCCAACAACGAGACCTCAGGTCTTCGTACTGCCCTTGCAATGGGTGCAGCCAAAGCCGTGCTAATCAGCGACGAGGCGTTGGCAGGTTCAGATGCTCTTTCGACAGCAAAAGTCTTGGCTCGCTCAGTAGAAAGGGTGAGTCCCGATCTCGTAATAGCCGCTACTGAATCGACAGACGGCTACACCGGGACTACCCCCGTACAACTTGCCGAGTTGTTGGGATGGCCTTCCGTTACCTTTGCAAAAAAAATCAGTATCGCGGACGGTAAGGTGCATGTCCAGCGCCAGACTGAAGTGGGATACGACGATGTAGAATGCCCTCTACCGGCCGTTGTGACCGTTACAGCAGGAGTAGTAGAACCAAGATACCCCTCGTTTAAAGGAATTATGGCTGCAAAATCCAAGCCGGTAGATCAATTGACCCTTTCAGATATAGGTTTGGAGGCATCACAAGTAGGTGCTGCTGGAGCTGGACAGAAAGTGACATCGGTAGAAGCAGCCCCACAGAGAGCATCAGGAGATATAGTAGTTGACGATGGAGACGCATACCAACGGATTGTGCAGTTTCTTCAAGAGCTCAAGCTAGTGTAGTGTTCCGAAAATGACCATGGATTCCCACCAACCAGATAACGCCCCTGACTTGCCGGATAACGTCACGCCGGATAACGTTACGCTATTTACAGGACGCTACACTAGTGTAAATACGCTTGGGCATAGTAGAAGTTAATTTAGATATTGAATAGGAGATTGAATGACCATAGACAGGATACTGGTAATAGCAGAAAGTAATGATGGACAAGTTTTACCTGCGTCATTGGAACTATTGACAGAGGCACGTTCCATCTCAGGCAAAGTAGATGCTATAGCATGGGGCAAGGATACTGCTTCACTTGCGGCCGAGGTCGGGTCATATGGTGCCGGAAGATTGTTTGACGTAGGTGATATCGGTGAATCCCTACCCGGTCCGTATGTCGCAAGCGTAATAGCCACCATTGTAAACAGCGAAAACGCTCCCAGCATCATACTCGCACCGACCACCTACGACTGCAGAGATATTATAGGAAGGCTGTCAGTGAAAATAGACAGACCAGTGATCACAAACGTAGTAGGTCTTGACCAAGAAGGTGATACTATATCCTCCTCTCATGTACTTTTCGGAGGAAGTCAGATAGCAACAGCTCAATTCACCGGTCAAATGCCGTGGATATTTGTAGTCAAATCAAAAACCTTTACTGCCGAACCATCGAATGGACAGCCAGCAGAGGTTATCAGCATGCAGGCAGGCGACTTGGGAACTACAGCTAACGCTTCTATCGTATCTCATCATGTCGAGACTCAAAGTGGACCAAAACTGGATGAAGCTGACGTAGTCGTCTCCGGAGGAAGAGGATTGGGATCACAAGAGGCATATTCTATGGTAGAAGAGTTGGCTGAATTGCTGCACGGAGCAGCAGGTGCCAGTAGAGCAATAGTGGATTCAGGGTGGGTCCCCTATTCGCGTCAGGTGGGACAGACAGGAAAGACTGTAAAGCCTACTGTCTACATTGCCTGCGGTATTTCCGGAGCTACCCAACACCTTGTAGGCATGAAGGGAGCAAAAAACATCATAGCCATAAACAAAGATCAGGAAGCTCCGATATTCTCAGTAGCTGATCTCGGAATTGTCGGTGATGTGCATCAAATCATGCCAAAATTAATTGAAGCAATTAAAGGGCTCGCCTGATACTCTCCAGCCAACGGATACGGTAGGAAAAAACAACCAGCTTAAAGGTTGCCTATTCGCTTAGCCTCTAATTGACTTAGTCAATAATTTTGTATAAAATAAGATATGTACAGAAATATGAGTAGGCGCGCACAGGCATATACAATTGAAGAGGGAATATGACAAAGCAACCAAGTGCTACTACTGATCAAAATAATGCCATCGCATTAAATGGTACAGACGACAATGATCATTCGGACGATGACATGGATAGCCTTGATTACGGCGACAACAAAGCACTGAGAGAGCAGTACGCTAAAACGGTAGGCGATAAACTCCGTACTGTACGCAAGCAGATGAGAATGTCGCTTCAACGTGTCGAAGTACTATCCGACAGAGAATTCAAGGCTTCTGTTCTGGGAGCCTACGAAAGAGGTGAGCGCTCGATATCAATACCCAGGCTTCAAAGGCTGGCTAAGCTATACGATGTTCCAATAGACCAGTTGCTCCCAGATTTGGATGCGGATAGCAGGTGGCAGCCTATCATAAGAAGATCCTCCGTACACTATACCCCTGCCAATACACCATCGGTCAACCAGGAAAAAGTAACTTTGGATCTAGCCAAACTCAATAGCTCCACCGGTCCTGAACAAGATCTTCTTCGTAGGTTTCTGTCAGTCGTGCAAATACAACGTCAGGATTTCAATGGTCAGATGATTACCATACGAGGTGAGGACTTGCGCATAGTAGCAGCAATGTTTGGCGTTACTCCCGACGTAATGATCCAGCGCCTAAGAGAATTGGACCTGATCTACTAATGACACACCCTGTAAGTATCGTAACGTTACACGACATTTGGAAGTAGGGTAAGAGCTGGTGAATTATCAATACGCAGAACAACTGAAGAAGGTATCATCTGGATGGCGGAGATCCATGGTCATCTGCAAAATAAATCATTAAGACACTCCAGCCGATGAATGATTCGTCACCAACCAATACCAATATAGAATGGCTGAGCACAAAAGAGGCTGCCGATCGCTTAGGAATCACGCTGAGGAGTCTGTATCGATTTGTCGATGAAGGATCGTTGCCTGCCTATAGGTTTGGCAGGGTGATAAGACTAAAGAGTCAAGATGTAGACACTTTTATAGAGATGTGCCGTATTGAGCCAGGCACCCTAGAGCATCTCTATCCCGAAGTACACAAGAAATCAACCGGAGGGCAGTCGAACGCTGTCGATAGCAGATAAAATGAATGAACAACAGGCACAATCAATCCAAGATTGCATATTTTGCAAAATAGCCAGCGGCGAGATGCCTGCCGATATCGTCTCAAGCAATACACATACCATAGCGTTTAGAGACATCAACCCTCAAGCACCTACGCATGTATTGGTAATTCCGCGAACACACATAGAGCATGCCGCAGATGTAGAACCTGGTCATGCTGAAATCATCATAGAAATGCTGACTACAGCAAGAGAGGTGGCTGCATCTGAAGGAATACTGGCAAAAGGATATCGTCTCGTCTTCAATGTTGGCGATGACGCAGGAAATCTGGTACCGCACCTACATTTGCATGTGATTGGCGGACGTACTATGAGCTGGCCACCAGGTTGAGTAAGATCCTTCCATCTCCTTCACCGTTGTCTGTACAAACCGGTACCGATAACTACCAATCCAAGACAAACATACCAGCAGACAAAACAATGATCTCTCTGCTAGGTCCCCATGACTCATTGTTAAAAATCGTCAAACAGGCATTCCCGGCAACCAAAATTGTTGCACGAGGTAATGAAATCACCGCTCATGGAAAAGATGCTACCAAGGTCGCTGCGGTATACCAGGAGCTACTTACCATACTTGATCAAGGTATAGACCTTGATGACGAAGAGGTCACGCGTGCAATAGAAATGGTGAATAACGACATCCGGACATCATCGTTCGATAATTACGAAATTTTTCATACGGCCAAAGGCAGATCTATCAGGCCAAAGACTGCCGGGCAGCAACTTTACGTCGATACGATATCAAACAACGTAATTACTTTCGGAATTGGCCCAGCCGGGACAGGCAAATCCTACTTGGCAGTTGCGATGGCAGTAAGTGCACTGGAAAAAGGAGAAATAGAAAGGATAATCCTAACTCGCCCTGCAGTTGAGGCTGGAGAGAAGTTGGGCTTTTTGCCTGGTGATATCACAGCGAAGGTAGATCCATACCTAAGACCTATTTATGATGCGCTTTACGACATAATCTCGCCTGAAGGCGTACAGAGGATGATTGAAAGGAATATCATTGAAATAGCTCCCCTGGCATTTATGAGAGGAAGGACGCTTAATCGTAGTTTTGTGATACTGGATGAAGCTCAAAATACTACTCCTCAACAGATGAAGATGTTTTTAACGCGTATCGGCTTCGGTTCTAAAGCAGTCGTTACAGGTGATATTACCCAGATTGACGTTGCGGGAGGAAGCTCCGGTCTGGTAAACCTGGACAATATCCTGGGTCAAATCGACGGCGTACAGTTCGTCTACCTCACCAAAAAAGACGTAGTCAGACACCATATAGTTGCTCAAATAGTAGATGCATACGAACGCCACGATAATCGACAACTCCATAATTCCCTTTAATCCCTATGACCATACTATCTAGGATATTCAGCTGCACAAGGAGAAGTTAGAGGGTGCATTTTCCAGAATCATTCAATAATAAGTATTCAAGCTTAAAAGATAGTATAAACATAAATATATATAACGAGATTCAAGACTACAACTTTCAAAATGGTACACCTTCTGATAGCCCCCATGGTACATACGCCGATAGGTTGCTTAGCTTGGCCTACGGGGTGCTCCAAGAAGAAGGAGTGATAGAAGCTGCGCCAGGGCCGCTGCATCTGGCTATATGGATAGTGGACGATTACTATATAGCTGAACTGAACGAAAAATTTATGGACCATGTTGGACCAACAGACGTTCTTTCCTTCCCTGTCGATGGACGTCCGCCCAATACGTATCGACATGTTTATTATCCAGATCCACCTGCCACTTCACCTGCCACTTCACCTGCCAATGGACTACTCTTTCTACCTAAGCCGTCGTCTTATGATGATGTTGTACCGTGGGTACTTGGAGATATATTCATATGTCCACATCAGGCCGAGTTGAATGCAATAGAGCATGACCTGGAGAAAAATGATGAAATAGCACTGCTGCTTGTACATGGAATACTGCATATTCTTGGTATGGATCATGAATTGGATGCAGAAGCAGAGGTAATGGAGGCGCTAGAACAGGAGTTGCTCGACAAGTTCTGGTATACTCACCAGACACCACCTCACCAGACACCACCTCACCAGACATGACCATATCAACTACTAGCCCACCTGTAACGGCCATCGTATCAAGAGGACTTAGAACAATGAAAGGTGGACATCACTTGCCTACAAGGTATTTCTCAGCTAGATACTTCACCGACAAGCACTTCTCCATCAGGTACGCATTGGCGTTTCCTCCGGCCAGTGCATTTAGAGTAACGCTACAGGACTGGATCATGCTATTGGCCATAATCGTCCTAGTTGCCTTTTCTACCTTTCTAGCCCTCTCTGAGACCAGCCTAGTCAAGCTCAGTAAACCGAAAGCAATAGCTCTCATGGATGAGAACAGAAAAGGATCTCGTCAACTAGCCAAAATAGTAGATGACATTGATACCTATCTCAATGTGGTGCTACTGCTGGTACTTATATGTCAGTTGGTTGCAGCGACGTTAGTAGGCATACTATCCAATGAATGGTTTGGCCCTATAGGTGTCGTAATTGCCACTGTATTCGAAATCGTTATAATCTTCATTGCCGCAGAAGCATTGCCAAAGACCTGGGCAGTAAACGATCCGGAAAAAATAGCACTTGCCACTGCTCCTGTCATATTACGTGTTGCCTCTTTCTGGCCATTGCAAACATTTTCACGCTTTCTCGTACGGATAGCCGGATTGGCAATCGGGCGGTCTCGGCTAAAAGGCAGAGAGGTAAGCGAGGGAGAGATACTGGCAATTGCCGATGTTGCCGCCGAAGAAGAGATCATAGAGCATGAAGAAAGAGCACTGATTCGTTCGGTGATCGAGCTAGGCGACACTGTGGTGAGAGAGGTCATGGTCCCTCGACCAGACATTATTGCTCTTCAATCTCAATTGAATATTTCAACAGCTCTCGATATAGCTCTAAAAGCCGGATTTAGTAGACTCCCCGTATTTAGCCTAAATCTTGATGACATCATAGGAACAGCTAATCTGAAAGATCTCGCTTCGTTGGAGAGAGAGGGCAGAGGATCGGAATCTCTCGTGGAACATCTGAGAAATGCCCATTTCGTACCTGAAACCAAAAGAGCTGCAATGCTAATGAGAGAAATGCAACGTGATAAGTTCCACCAGGCTGTAGTTGTGGATGAGTATGGAAGCACCACGGGTATCATATCGCTCGAGGATCTCATCGAAGAACTGATCGG
Source organism: Actinomycetes bacterium (assembly GCA_021846725.1). Taxonomy (GTDB): domain Bacteria; phylum Actinomycetota; class Acidimicrobiia; order Acidimicrobiales; family JAMCPL01; genus JAMCPL01. Next base: position 17,661 of record JAJZWK010000009.1, read on the forward strand.
AGAGATAGTAGATGAATACGATGTAGACGAGCCAAATGTCATGCAAATTGCTGCCGATACTCTATCTGTTCCTGCCAAGACACCTGTAGACGAATTAAGTGAATTACTCGGGGTAGACCTACCATCAGGTACTTGGGATACAGTGGGAGGACTGGTCATGGATCTGGCTGGACATGTTCCAAAACCAGGAGAACACGTCAATGTGGATGGATGTGAAATAGTAGTAGAGAAGATGGAAGGGAGACGGATAGACAGAGTAACGATTGCAAAGAAGCCGTTACACGGCAAGCAACCCAACCGGCAACCGTAATTACCGTAATACTACTATACTACTAAGAGCATGGCAGTGAGGTATAAGAAAAATTATTAACCAGTTTCACTTGGACATGAACCGTATTCCCACGCATATAGCATGCGTGATGGATGGCAATGGAAGATGGGCACAGAAAAGAGGGCTCCCTCGAACCGAAGGTCACGCTGCAGGAGAAGAGGCTTTGGTAGACACCGTCAATGGTGCTCTTGATATAGGGGTTAAATGGCTAACGATGTTTGCTTTTTCCACTGAAAATTGGAAGCGCCCTATCGATGAAGTCAAGTTTTTAATGGGATTCAATTCCTCCCTGCTGGAACGCCGTCGAGATGAACTGCATGAAAAAGGAGTAAGAATACGCTTCGCGGGAAGACGCGACTGGAGAGTGCCAAAGAAAGCAATAGCTACAATGGTGCGTTCGGAAGAAATGACTGCCAAAAACAGGACTCTCACTCTTACGATGGCCTTCAACTACGGCAGCAGAACAGAAATAATCGATGCAGTTAAATCCATTGTGGAACAAGGCATACCTGCTAAAAACATAAATGAACATACAATTAAATCGCATCTGTATTTGCCCGACCAACCAGATCCTGATTTACTTATCAGAACTTCTGGAGAATACAGACTGTCCAACTTTCTTCTTTGGCAGTCTGCCTATACTGAATTAGTGTTCACTCCAGTATTATGGCCAGATTTCCGCAGACAACATTTATTCGAAGCCATAGAAGAATACCAGAGGCGGGACAGAAGGTTTGGAGAGATAAGGCAGGATAACTCGACTCCCCACCCTGATGAAAGCAGCAAATCAAAAAGATGAGAGTATAACAATGAGATACAAATGGTCAAGAATAATTGCATGGATACTGGGAGTTGCAGCCATATCTGGCTTTGTGGCAATGGCAGTAGCGGGAGTACCCGGGGCGACAGAGATACTTATCACCTCTGTAGCCATTGTGGGATTGATATTTGCTGGCGGTCGCGTTCAGTCATTCTGATGTTGGCCTTGGGGATCAAGGATATCACCTCAGGCAATTGATATTTGCTGGCGGTCGCGTTCAGTCATTCTGGGCTACGGGCTGAGCTACGGGCACCATATGGTACTACCACCTCTGCCGTAGTCCCACCATTGCTGTTCATACTGATCGTTCCCAGTAACTGGCTTTCCACTAGCCCTTTCACCAGTGAAAGCCCGAGACTATTAGTGGAAGCCAGATCAAAATCGGGAGGCAACCCCACACCGTCATCGATTACCGATACATACAATCGAGATGGTGTCCTACGCATATATAATTTCACCGTTCCGGATCGGTCAGCCCTCTTGATATCCCTATCTTCACATCCAGGAGTACAAAACGCATGCTCTATAGCATTTTGCAACAATTCTGCAGTGACTACAGCTAGAGGAGTGGCTGTATCTGCTGGCAGGTCTCCTAATCGGCCATCGGTCACTATTTCGATACGATCACTGTTTGCCTCTGCATTACCGGCGTTACCGTTACCGTCCTGCATAGAACCGGGTAGTGCTATTGAATCTCTCGCCATGTCTACTATGACAGACACTATATCGTCAAACGGCACATCCCCTCCCGGTTCCCTAGCAAGAATCTCATGTACAGCCGCAATAGATCGTACCCGTCTCTCTGCTTCGAGTAATTCCTCTTTCCCCTTACCGCGCTCCAAGCGACGAGCTTGAAGTCGCAACAACGAAGATATGGTCTGCAAATTATTCTTCACCCTATGATGCACTTCCCTTATGGCCGCGTCCTTGGACAAAAGCAGCCTATCCTTTCGGCGAAGATCAGTTATATCACGTACCAGTACCATGGCACCGGTAATGGAATCAGCCTCGATCAAGGGAAAGGCATAGATAATAACCACTACATCGGGAGGAGATTCTACCTCTTCTATGGATGGCCTACCATCATCTATGACCCTTTGAATCGTATCCTTGCTTATACCCAACTCGCTAACGAATAATCCCTCTACAGACTTGGTAATGCCAAATCTATGCAATGCATTGATTGCGTTAGGAGACGCGAAGGTAACTTTTGCCATGCCGTCAGTCACCATCAAGCCGTCACCTACGCGTGGAGCTTCTGCCACTCCAATATCCACATTAAACGGGAAGTTACCGGTCAACACCATAGAAGTCAACCTCTGATACAGGTCGCGGTATATCCTTTCCAGTCGACCCGCCCTTCTAGGTTCTTCTATAGACCCTACTCTCACCAGTAGAGCTACCAAGTTGCCGTCGGGCATGCACACAGGTACGTACTCAATTCTCGCACGATACTGTTCATCCTTTGACTGTACATCCAGGCTTCCAAGAAGGAAGTTGTCGTCTACCTCCGAAACAATTGATCGTGACATCATTGATTCTGATGCCAATGGAAAGTCGGACATCTTTATCTCTGTACCAACCAAGTCATATCCAATCATAGTGGCAGCAGTACCTGGACGTACTTGACCAACGATAACAAGATGCGATCCTCTCTGAATACACAGTACAAGATCGGAAAAAGAAAGGTCTGCAAGCATTCCCCATACGCTAAGAAGGCGACGTATGTGCTTGATTGCACTTGCACTCAAACCAAGATTCATCCTATAAAGATGCTCGAACTCTATGGATTCGTCCTCGTTTGGCTCTATGCCCTCGTTTGGCTCTATGCCCTCAATGAATTCTGTGTTCATGGTTGAATCTTCCATGTCGCTACATCCTTATTATGATCAAGTTCGGGAATTGCACGTCTATCTCTGTCAAGCACCTATCTCTGTCAAGCACTCTCTATCGTGCTCTCTTGACTAATATCAATATCTCGTGCCACCCGAGTGGAGAAACTCCTTACAGAGGTGACTCCCACATCTATAAGCATTGCTCGTAATTTGTCCATCTGGTCGCCCACAAGACTCAACGTATGCGCGTCGGAAGCAGTGGTGAAAGGAACTCCACGTCTCGCCAACTCGGCGAGCAGTTCAACAGCGGGATACTGTTCTCCCACCGGTTTACGCCAACCAGCAGAAGATACTTCTACTGTCATTCCCGATTTCGACAATATATCAGCCATAATACTCCAAAACTCGCTGTTCATCGGGGGCTTCTCTCCATGAACCTTGATCAAATCAGGATGTGCAATCACGTCGCAAGCATCTGTTTCAGTAAGTTCTTTCATGGCCTCCTCATATGCCATCCATACCGCATCAGGCGATACGACGCCCCACTGCCCCATGGATAAGGGGTCATCCAGGTCGTCAAAACGCCATGTACCTAGCCAATGGATAGAACCCAATATGACATCAAATGGATAGCCTGACAACATTGTAGATACCTCGTCCATCGATCCTCGATAATAGTCCACCTCTAAGCCAAGACGAACTGGTAGGCCAGCGTTCTTGGCAACCTGTATAGACTCTACATACTGATCGAGATCCATAGTTGCATGAAAATTAAAATAAGCCTTCATGGAATCGGCCATCTCTACATTGCTCTCCCTGGCTACCACGGTGTTCAGCAGAGACAATGACTGCTTGAAGCGAAAGAGGTGCTCCGTAATAGCGATCTCCGAAATGCCCATACCAGTCGCCTTCATGGAGTATTCGGCAATCCGTTCGTTTGAAGGCATGTCGCCAGTCACCCTACTGTCATGTGGCCAAAAATGAAGATGGTAATCGATCAATTGACCCGTGCTTCCATGATGTCAAACCCAACTACCATGATAGTTCATTCACTGGTAGCCTGCTCCGCAACATAGCCGGTAAGAGAAGCTAACCCTCCAAGGTCAGATATGTCGTTATCCAGTCTGGGTAGCACTATCGTAGAATGGCCACTATCTTCAAACTTTGCTCTTTGGGCAGTTTCACGACAACCGGCTTGGTGGAAATCAAGAAAACTTCTTGCTATCTCATCGAGCGTTGCAGAGTACAGCGACTCACTTGTTTTCCCGTTCGTCTCCGTTTTGGACATGGAAAGCTTGTTCGCAATATTATCAGGATCGCTAGCAATACGCTTGGCAAGCTCAAGTGTATCAGCATCCATCAAGTAGTTGGGCAGCACCTTATTCAGTACTATTCCACGAAGGTTCATCTTTCTCTTGCTCAGTTCTTCTACAAATGTCTCAGCTTCTCTTGATGGCACCTCCTCCAAAGTGGTCACAATGATGAAAGAGGTGCCCTTGCCTTTCAAAAGCACCTCCACTTCTATAGCCCTCTTCTTGAATCCGTCATACATAGACTGAAACGCTCCGAAGAACTCTGATATATCCAGCAGGAACTGACTACCCAATATTTTGTCGGCCATCTGATAAAAAGGGCGAGAGGCCATACTGATTAATTTCGACCTATACGGCAGGATAAGCCATTTAAGCAATCTCGACGAAAGAAAATCTGACATTCTCTTTGGAGCATCCAAAAAGTCCATTGCATTGCGGCTAGGAGGCGTATCCACCACTATCAAATCAAACTTATGTGATACATACTCTTCATATAGTCTCTCTACTGCAATGTAATCGTGACTTTGAACAAATCGTGAAGTAATACTATCGTATAATGGATTAGTAAGTATCTTATCACGAGTAGCCTCATCAGGAGCATGTCTACTGACGAGATCGTCCCATGACTGTTTCATATCCAGCATGGCCACCCAAAGTTCCCCTTTCGGCCTACCTAAACCAGCTTGGACAAAGGCATCGTCCGGTACCTTTTTCAATGCGTTGCCCAGTGAGCCAAGACCCAGCGCAGTTGCTAGACGTTTAGCAGGATCCACAGTAAGGACAAGCACTCTTCCAGCGCTTTCCAACACAACTTGTAGCCCGGTAGCTGCAGCTACACTGGTCTTGCCAACCCCACCACCTCCACAAGCCACCACCACCTCACTAGTGGATGCTATATTGAACAGATCTGGACAACCGGTAGACATCAGGTCGCCAACTCTTCACCCAGAGCATCGGCAACTTTTCCCGCCAGTACATCCGATGTACTTGAATCAAAAAAATACGGAACATTGATAAGTGGAGTCTCACTATCAAGCGCATCCCTCATACGATCTATATGTACAGTACTAGTTCTCCTAAGTTCAACAGCTAGGCGCGCAGCTTGCAAAAGAATAGTAGGGTCCATACCTGTCGCATCCAATAATTCTTGGCGACCTCTCTCTGTACAGAGTAGGTCAAAAGCCTCTTCTTCTGGCTTCGAGAACAACTCAGGTAGCACTCTGTTCATTACGACTGCGGTCAATCCAACAGTGGTCTCCGATTGCACCTTATCGATCAAGTCAATGCTCTCCGTAACTGGCATCTCCTCTGGAGTAGCTACTACCAACAAACCAGTAGTATCGTGATCTGACAGTATATCAAGCATCCACTGTGTCTGTGAATTGACCAAACCGACGCGTACCAGGCTGTTCAATACCTGAGGGGCAGCTAAATGAGCTATCACATGTCCAGTGGCGGCAGAATCTACAACTATTATATCGTAATTCTTCTCTCTCACCTCATAACAGAGTTTGCCGGTGACCAGGATCTCCTTCACGCCCGGAGCGGCCGACGCTACAAAATCGAATGCGTTTGCCAATGGCCCTATACGACCTATAACAGGTACATGCATAAAAATATGGAGATATTCCCTCAATGCGTCCTCTGTATTCATTGACATCGCATACATCTTGTCAACTATCTCCCGTTGGGAGTATTTTACAGAATCCACACCAAGATAGGCCGACAAATCACCGCTGCCATCTGCCTCACAAAGCAGGGTCTTCATCCCCTTACGGGAGGCTAAAAGACTAAGCGCTACCGATACCGCAGTTTTGCCTACACCTCCCTTACCCGTTACAAATACCAGCCGCTTGTTCAAAATTGACGGCATATAACCTGCCATTACAAAATGACCCGTAGAGGTCAGTAAGCACCAAAACCGACGCGTCTCTCGCGTGACGTCGATTCCACCTCTATATAGGCTATTTTTTCAACCGGCACCATAACACGTCTATCACGCTTATCCACCAGAACTAATACGCCTTCCCCCTTGGCAATCGTGCTATGCACTTCTTCCAACACCTTATCGCGATCTGACTCATCAGGAAGTTCCATCTCGATCTCTTTACCGCTCTGAACAATTCCAATACGAATATCCATGCATTGCCCTTCTCGTATAGGAGCAAAACCGCTCCATCCAATATATCTGCCTACCGGCACCTAGTGGCCTGTCCGACAAATAACCATAAGTTGCAGCCTACCAGATAATGTCTCCTCTGATTATGCTACACCTTCCCTTGTCTCTGATACTTCACCAAAATCCCAGGTACCAAATAACGTCATGCTATTTACGAGACATACCGCTAACAAACATAATTATTATACAGTATAAATTAAGAATACGCTATCTGCTAATGCTATTATCAAGCTCAGCATTACCCATTGACTCAAATACTCATGAGTACTGATATGAGTACTGAGCACAACCACTTACGACTTCATAGTGCAATGCTACCGAAATGCTTTTAGTATAATACTTTTCGCATATCGTCCTGTAAATGATATGACACTATCCGGCTAATCAGGGACACTATCTAGCAAGGCCTAAGATGAAGGTGTAGCCAGAAACTACATCGAGGATTAGAAATGTCGCCAAGGACATCATCTAACACAACCTGACCAACGGCAACCAATGGGTCATTTGCGAACACTACACTAACTTCCCGTTGAAGCGATATCCGATCCCTCGAACGGTCTGAATATAGATAGGCCTGTGATCGTTCGGCTCTATCTTGGATCTCACCCTACGAATATGCTCTGTTACAGTTGCCGAATCCTGCCACTCCATACTAGAACCCCAGACATGTTGCAATAGATCCTCCCTGCTAAATACCCTATCAGCATGAGAAGCCATAAAGTACAACAGGTCGAACTCCTTGGGAGTAAGGTCAAGCGTCTTGTCACCTACCTCTACCCTATGAGATATCCTGTCAATGATGACATCACCCACCTGCAAACGAGCAGAAGGAACAGGATATTGGCCATTGCGTATAACTGCACGAACATTGGCTTCCAGCTCTGCTGTCGAAATTGACCTATCTAAATAGCTATCTGCACCAATATTCAGTAGCTCTATCCGTCCCTCTTCATCATATCCTTCACCATAAATTACTACAGGTATCGGAATAACCTTATGAAGTTTAACGATTATATCAGCCGGATCCAGTCTATCCTTACTGGCACCTATAACGACTATATCGTAGTCACCTATGCTCGCCTCATGAACTATGGCAGGCCCGTCAGTAGCTTCTCCCACACGATAGCCCTTCTGTTGCAGATACCGTCTTATCGTGGTTCTCATATCATCATCTGGGTCTGCTATAAGTACCGCAGTCTTCCTAACCAACTCAGTTCCATATGTAAGTGTCATGTTCTGTACCATATCCTTTTTGTCGTTTACCTCTATATCCTAACATCTCAGCTCGCTATACCAGCATGCACCTCTCAACTGCTGACTGCAACTATCATCCAAGTATATCAAGCAGCGATGCAAACTATCCAGCATCATTACACATTGCGATAATAGCCCAAGATTGCAATCCAGTCAACTTTAACTACAACAATGTAATCACAACATTATAACGTATTCCGCCCACGCCCC
>JAJZWK010000095.1 GCA_021846725.1 Actinomycetes bacterium
GATGGGGTGCTGTAACTTCTCTCAAGGGAGAGTTGAAGACCGACATCGACAGCGTAAGGGATGAACTCAAAGATGAGATCAAGAAAGTCGATGCCAAGGTTGACAGAGTAGATGCCAAGATCGACAGAGTAAGGGATGAGCTCAAAGATGAGATCAAGGAAGTCAAGGATGACATCAAGAAAGTCGATGCCAAGGTTGACAGAGTAGATGCCAAGATCGACAGAGTAAGGGATGAGCTCAAAGATGAGATCAAGGAAGTCAAGGATGACATCAAGAAAGTCGATGCCAAGGTCGACAGGGTCAATGACAGGATAGACAGCGTATCTAATTCGCTCCACAGCGAAATTCAAAACATCACCCTGGAGGTCGGTAAAGTTATAGGGCGTGCCGAGACTAGCGTGAACGCCTAGGTGTCTGGTGTTTTTCGCTGGATTGCACACATAATCGACAACGCGCGAGCTTCTAACCTGCACCATCACGGCGGGTGCAACCGCTTTTCTCGAGCTGTGGGCAGTTTGACGCCAGACACCTAGCATCATGGATGAGCAAGATGATCGCTGGTCGCCTAGATGCGAGTTATATTTCATCAAAGAGAACGACTGGTAACATAGTTGTTGTGACCAATGTGCCCGGCGTATCTGCATCAAATATTGCAACAATGCTATCGCCGAATCTTTGAGCGGGCATTCCAAGAGGTGGACTAGTGTAGTGTCTCGTAAATAGCGTGATGTTATCTGGCTGGCGGGAACCCATGGTTATTTAGAGGCTCAGCGGATAGGTATAAAGCTGACGTGCTTCGCCGGTCTTTCTCGCAACAGTCCACCGGACTGTTGCGCACCGCCCCCCGGATTTCGCATGACAATCGGTAGCCATGACATGTGGCGTAAGCCGGTCATGGCTTGTCATCATCGGGCAGGCACTCCAGCCTGCCTCTCCTTCTCCGCCTTGCCCTACTCACCCGGCTGAACGGCTCCCTGATCCAACCTGCCTATCCGCTAAGCCTCTTGCGAGACACTACACTAACATATAGAACAGTAGCAGCAACTCCATATTACCTCGCAAGAAGGATCTGAGAGTGGTCGCTGTCGACCGACCTCCATGGCACTTGTATTTCTGCAAAACTGGTAAGATGCTAACTAGAAATTCAAACAAACACGATGATTCTCTTACCCCGATGTATGCTGCTCGAGAGCTGAGTTCTCCGATATCACGCTATAGCCTGCCGGAAGAATCCATGCCAGCCGATGTAGCGGCAAAGATAATCCTCGATGAGCTGAATCTGGACGGCAACCCCGCTCTGAACCTGGCATCATTCGTTACTACGTGGATGGAACCGGAAGCTGACCAGCTGATAGCAGACACCCTAGACAAGAACTTTGTAGATGCTGACGAATACCCGCAGACCGTCGAGATACATGATCGCTGCGTAAACATCATTGCAAGAATGTTCAATGCACCCAAACATTCAGCTTATACAGGATGTGCAACAGTTGGATCATCAGAAGCTATCCATCTTGCTGGCTTAGCAATGAAATGGCGCTGGAAGGCAAGTAGACAGGCGGCCGACCTGCCTAGCACCAACCCTAATATTGTAATGGGACATAATGTACAGGTTTGTTGGGAAAAGTTTGCCAGATACTTCGATGTAGAGCCTCGTTACGTCCCCTTGACCAAGGATCGCTTCGTCATAGGAGTAGAAGAAGCTATGTCAATGGTGGATGAAAATACTATCGGGGTAGTAGGTATCCTCGGATCCACCTATACAGGTGAATACGAGCCAATTGCACAGTTGGCAACCGCACTCGACAAGTTACAATCGGATACTGGACTGGACATACCTCTCCACGTAGATGCGGCAAGTGGGGGATTCGTAGCTCCCTTCTTGCAACCCAACCTTCAATGGGATTTCCGCCTTCCCAGGGTTTGCTCTATAAATACTTCTGGCCATAAATATGGACTGGTCTACCCTGGCATCGGGTGGGTCATCTGGCGCGACGAATCCTACCTACCTCAAGACCTGGTATTTCACGTAAATTACCTCGGTGGTGATCACCCCACCTTTCAACTCAATTTCTCCCGAGGAGCCAGCCAAATTATAGCCCAATATTTCAATCTCTTACGCCTCGGCCGTAAGGGATACACCTCGATAATGCAAGCGCTACACAATACAGCAAGTTGGCTTGCCGAAAATATCGATTCTCTGGGGCACTTTAGCATAATCAATGCAGGGAACGACTTACCTGTAGTGTGCTTCAAGCTAAAAAACTCTCGTTCATACAGCGAATTCGATATCTCTGATATCCTGAGGGAGAGAGGATGGATCGTACCCGCATATACGATGGCACCCAATGCCGAGGACATCGCGGTCCTGCGAATAGTAGTGAGAGAGGGACTCAGCCTTGACTTAGCACAATTACTGGTAGAAGATCTACGCCATACAATAGCTCACTTGGAAGAAGGAGGTAGGCCGGGACTGATAGCGAGAAAACGCGAAACCTCGAAGAAACCTGGCGACAAGCGAGCACGCACCAAGACGCACGGAGTCTGCTGAGATCTCTGCTTGTCTCTAATCTCTTATCTATAATCTCTGCCTGTCTCTGTACACATCTTGTATGCTGCAGTCATATCCCTACCTGACCTCCTCGCCTACCCACCCCCAAAAGCAAATACGGAACATGCCCGCTTGCGACTCATTTGGCGACCCCAGGGAAATATTCGATTCCATCGACAACCTATTGTCCTGGCATGCTCTAACTACTCTAACTAAATACTCTCTTCGTGTGCCCACGGTACAATGATCGTCCCGTCTGAGTCAGCTTGTACTTCTTTTTCCCAGCCAGCTACTGACGACCCTCCGACATAGATGCCCTTGTCGCTCATACGATCCACTCTTGCATCAACTGACCTTTCTCTAGTAGACCACTGTACGGCAATCCCTATCATCATCAAGGAGGTAATCAACCCAGTAATAATCCAGAAGACAGACGCACCTGCGTGAGTATTGGCAAGAGAATAGATCTGTGGATCGACCGAATTATGAGCTGCACCACCGAGAAGAGCGATAGCCAAGAAGGAATCGAATGGCATAGCGAGCGCAGCCAGGCCAAGTCTCACAGGATAGCTGAAGCGTTTCCGCCCTATCCAGTCAATACTCAGTAGAGGCCACCATACCAGGGCACCGAAGAACAGGAACATAGAGTTTACGAAGTCCATAAATGCGGGATGATCCATGGAAAAAATAATCCCTCCTGCTAGAAAGAACCAGTACATAATCCCATAGTTGCCAAGGTTGGCAGTGAAGGGGTGCGCAACTGCACGCCAAGTCTTCCTAGAGAAGAATTTCAATATCCTGATCTTGATACTTCTTTTGGAAGTTTGCATCATTAGAGTAACCGGAGCGCTCATGGCAAGCAGTATTGGTGCAACCAGCATCAACAGGACATGCTGTATGACATGATCAATAAAGGTCTTACTGGCATAAGGGGATATACTGGATTGCCACGCAAGCCCAACAGAGAATATTCCTCCTATAAAATACACTGTACGCTGGAGCGGCCACCTCCTTGACTTTGTTTGCCTTAATGTACGTACCGCCTTCAGGTACCAAATTATAGATAGTATCTCGACTGCAAGGGTCATCATTGCCCACGGTCCGGTAGAAAACGTAGTAAATGCTCGTAGGGGTGTCCACGGTAGAAGATGCGGCATATTCATTGGATCAACACTACCTGACCATTACTGTAACACGAACGATACGCTGCTTCGACTATTTCTACTGCATAGCACCCATCCCTAGGATCCACTGTTACCGGTCTATTACCGGATACGGCACTCAAAAAATCATTAACTCCGGCTACGATAGAACTCCCCTTCCACCATATAGGGTCATAAGATACAGCTATGTGCCTGGTCCCATAGAAATCGAGTTCGCCGTTATAGATGACCATAGGAGGATCGGAGAGCTGATCTACGACGATAGTTCCTTCAGAACCATACACCTCAAGTCGCTCATTCCACGGCATCTCAGCAGTAAAGGTAAACTCACAGGAAAAAATTGTCCCGTTGTCCAGCGTACCCGACACAATAGCGTGATCTTCCACCTCACTCTCACATACCAGCTTAGATTGCGATGCACGCAGTTGACTTATACTGCCAAAGAGCCACTTCAATAAATAGAAGGAGTGAGGTCCTGCATCCATAATCGCCCCACCTACAGTACCGTCAACTCTCCCTTTCCACAACGAAGTATCGCGAAGCCGTATAACTTCGCTACCAGATATAAAAGTGCGTACCAACCTGGGTACACCAATTGCCCCTCCATCCAACAATCTCTTCACCTCTTTATAGGCATGCACAAAGCGCGTATTCTCGGCCACGGTAAATACGAGCCCGTTGCGTCGTGCTATCTCTATCAAGTCCCTGCACTGATCCGACAAGGGTGCCATCGGCTTTTCTACAAGTACATGCTTACCATGATCAAGGGCTTTGCGTGCAAATTCGTAGTGCAACGCATGTGGAAGAGTTATATCTATAACGTCTATCTCCGGATCATTGACCATAGACTCATATGAATCGTGTGCGGTACAAGAAAGCTCCACCGCCCTTTTTGCACACAAATCCGCATCTATATCGAATACTGCCGATATCTCCCGTGGGGGATACTTTTCGTTCTCGATCTGTCCTGCCTTCAGCCTTGCGTCTGGCTTGAATGCCTCTGCATGTATAGCGTGAATCGTCCCCAAACCTACCATCCCTGCCCGAACCGGCTTCATGTTCCCAGCAATACTATATCTCTACTCAGTCTTGAGATACGACGACTACCGCCCTTTTCGATCACAAAAGTCTCCTCGTTCCCTACGAAATCGATACCCTCGACCGGTGTATAAAGTTCCACATTAATCACCATACCAGGTTGAAGAACTCGCTTTGACTCACGCAAAATCCAGCGTTCTTCCGTCTGAAGCCCTATATGGTGACCCACATGATCGAAGAACGGATCAAGACCATGCTCTCCAAACAAGTCGACTGCCAATTGAAATACCTCGCCCTCGGTCACTCCCGGCATAAGGGACTGTCCTACCTGGTCGACTATACCGACCATTAGCTGCTGCGTATCCAATAGCTCCCTCGGTGGTTGTCCAGTATATGCGTAGCGCCTATTGTCGGAAGCATACCCGTTGTAAAACGCACCAAGATCCAGCGTAACCAACCGATCTGGTTCGAGTATCTCATCAATAGCCACTTCAGGATTCTCTCTCCCAAATGATACGGTTACATGGCTTATCCCAGAAGCACCATGACCGGCCATAATCTCTTTGGCTCTTCTAATCAACTCCAGCCGAGACATTCCGACATGCAATACGC
>JAJZWK010000096.1 GCA_021846725.1 Actinomycetes bacterium
CTATCTTGTATCCATTGAGATGTAGCACAGGAAGGACTGCACCGTCTCTTTGGGGATCCAGAAACTTGTTGGAGTGCCATGATGTCGCCAGTGCTCCGGTTTCAGCCTCGCCATCACCTATTACACACGTGGCTATTAGATTGGGATTATCGAATACTGCTCCGTATGCATGGAGAAGCGAGTATCCCAATTCACCACCTTCATTGATTGAACCAGGGGTTTCAGGAGATGCATGAGACGGTATCCCTCCCGGAAAGGAAAATTGACGAAAGAGTCTCTCCATGCCCTCCTTATCCTGGCCTATATGAGTATAGAGTTCGCTGTAGGTGCCATCGAGCCAAGCTTGAGCCACTACTGCAGGTCCTCCATGGCCAGGTCCACATACAAATATCATATCGAGGTCGCGTTTTTTGATGACTCTATTTAGATGAGTGTAGATAAAATTCAACCCTGGTGTGGTTCCCCAGTGTCCCAGTAGGCGAGGCTTTATATGTTCAGGTCTTAATGGCTCGCTCAAGAGTGGATTGGCCATGAGAAATATCTGACCTGCAGATATATAGTTGGATGCACGCCACCAAGCATCCATGGCGCTTAGTTCGTCAGTGTCCAGGGTATTATTTGACGACATAGTGCCTTAACCTCCTTTGGGATATTCCTTGTGTCTCCGTAGATCATGCTAGTACATTGTCCGTAGATCATGCTAACACTCCCGAAGGTTACATGTTCCGTGCACAGAGCCTTGTTGAAAATATACCCAGTCTTATGCCAGTCTTATGCGAGAAATAGTCGATGACGCTTTGGCTGTATTTGAGTTGGTTGGCTACTTTTGAGTTGTGCATGAATCATATGCAGCCTTGACGCATGCTCCATGTATAGGCAGTAAGATATTTCATATGAGTAAGTCACGGTTCCATCTCTATGCGTTGATATGTGGAGGATCGACCGGGCATTGTCGATATGGGCACTGTGAATATGGGCATTGTCGATATGGGTACCGTAGATACGGGTACTGTCGATAAACCATGGATAAGTATTACTACGACACAGGTGATATGCCCTTTGTATTGCCGATGGATCTACTCGATGCTGTGGTGCTTGACCTGGACGGTGTAATTACAGATACTGCATCTTTGCATGAAGCTGCATGGAAGAAGCTATTTGATCATGAACTTTCTTTACGCGGTATAGAACGGCGTTTTACTCGTGAGGACTATCTTCGATATGTCGACGGTAAACCCAGGCGCGATGGCGTTAAATCATTCCTGGCCGTTGTAGGCATAGATCTTCCGGAAGGTTCACCGGAAGATGCCGACACTGTCGATAGCGTATGGGGAATAGCCAGACGTAAAGACGAATACTTTCTTGAAGAATTAAGTACTACCGGCCCAAGACCTTATCCTGGCACGATTGACATGTTAAAACGGTTACATATGGTAGGAATGCCACTTGCGGTAGTATCAGCCAGTAGGAACTGCAAGCGAGTGCTGGATGCAGCGGGACTGACCAATCTGTTTCAGGCTATCGTCGACGGCGAAGAGGCACTGCGCATGGGGCTTCCTGGCAAACCCGATCCTGCTACCTTTCTGGAGGCATCACGAAGACTTGGTCGATTGCCCAAGCGTACTATGATCGTCGAAGATGCAATTGCAGGGGTGCATGCTGGAATGCTAGGTGGATTCGGCTTGGTGATAGGAGTAGACAGGGTGGGACAACGAGATGCTCTAAGGGAGGGAGGCGCTGACATAGTAGTCAGCGACCTTGGGCTTTTGGATCTTCCAAATGATTACAAAAACATTATAAAACGACTTATCCGTGAGCGGTACTCTGTGAAGTTGACGGAGGATCAACCATTGTTGTGTAGTCAAGACGGCGGAGCTCAAGACAGCATAGCTCAAGACAGCATAGCTCAAGACAGCATAGCTCAAGACAGCATAGCAGATAACTCCCTCAACTCTCTTGCCATTCTGGGAAGAATAATACAAGAATATGAAGACACTGACAGCAAAATTATTAGAGCTCCACTCGCACAGAGATTGAACTTGTTTGGCCTTGATGAAACCGTCCGATCTGCATGGGTCTTCACAACACCTGGTACAACCGGTGAATCTACTTGCCTCAAAGAATTGCTTAAGAAGCATCCCGCCAGCATTACGCAGGATACTCCAAGGGCGATAGCCAGTTGGTTGTCTTTAGCTGATGGAATTGTTGGTACACGAGGTGCTCCAGAGGAAGATATGTACCGCTCAAATGCCAGTGTATTTATATCCGGCCTATACCGTAGAGGCGAAAACGGAATTGATCAACTAATGGAACTTCCAAGCTGGCTAGATGCACATGTTCCAAATATATTGACCACTGGCAACCAAGATGTCGAGGATATCCGCTTTCTTGATATGAGGAATGGGATACTCTCTCGACTTATTCTGAGTGAAGATGCCATGCCAGTATTTACCATCAGGTTTGCCTCTCTGGCGATTCCTGGTATCGAGGTATTCATCTCTTGGAATCCTGGAGATCCTACCTTTGGATATTTTGCGAGCGCTGAAGATGCTATTGACACAGGGCAACCTCAGACACCTGAACTATTCAGGGATACTCCAGCTGTACTTTCAGGTGCTGTTACGCACCTTCAGCAACAAGATCAAAACAACGACCAAAGCTGGATAGATACGTCGGTGACCATATCTAATCTTGGAAGTAGTGTTGCACGTGCTATAGGTGATTTCATCGTTCCAATCAAGGTACCGCAGATGAAACCAACAACAACTCCTTCCCGTACGGCACTGGTTAGATCCCGTACGGCACTGGTTAGGATTGCCTCATACAAGTATTCACACTCAGGCACTCCTCCTCATAGGGAGGCTATCAAAGCACTCGTCCAGGCACGCAATCGCGGCATAACATCCTTACTCGAAGAACAGCGTAATGTATGGCAGGATAGATGGGGGCATGCTGATATAGAGATAAGTGGTGACCCTGACATGACGCGTTCGATACGTTTTGCCATGTTCCATCTTGCATCGACCGTTGTATCAAGCGGTGAAGCTGCCGTAGGGGCTAGAGGGCTTTCAGGCCCTGCTTATTCCGGACATGTATTCTGGGATTCAGATGTCTTTGTATTGCCTATGCTAGCTGCTACCAATCCGCGCTCTGCACGTGCGATGTTGGAGTATCGATTGAGGAGACTTGATGCTGCACGTGAAGCGGCGAGTAAATCAGGCAGATCAGGACTTCGTTTTCCATGGGAATCTGCTCACGAGGGCATAGATGTGACACCACAGTCAGGGATGGATGAACATGGCAATGTGGTGCCCATCCTTACCGGCAAGATGGAAGAACACATTTCAGCCGATGTGGCATGGGCGGCGTGGCAATTGGCATCCTGGACAGGAAGATGGCAGTTCCTAAAAGGTGCAGGCATGCCACTGATCGTTGAAACTGCAAGATACTGGGCAAGTAGAGTGGAGAGGGATGGAGATGGTAACTATCACATCAGTCATATAATCGGTCCCGACGAGTATCACGAGAATGTCGATGACAATGCCTATACCAATATCATGGCAGCTTGGAACCTAAGAAGGGGAGCAGAGCTGCTTGCCAGATTGCACCAATTTGATCTTGCTGATTTCGCTAGGCAGCCGACCCACTTGCAGTTGAGTATACGTAAATCGCCTGGGAAACAGGGTGGCAATTACTCGAACAGTAGGCTGTTGGAAGATGCCCAAGATAGTGCTCTACAGGAAGCTGGGTCATGGATTGAAATAGCAAATTCTCTGGTGGATGGCTACGATCCACTTACGGGTATATATGAGCAATTTGCCGGATACGGTAAGTTGGAGCCATTGACCATAGCAGATATAGGTGAGCCACCACTTGCTGCTGATCTTATTCTGGGAAGAGAGCGTCTACAGGAATCGCAGATCATAAAGCAGGCAGATGTCATGATGGCTTACTTGCTTGTACCAGAAGAGCTACATAGTGAATCGTTGTCGGATAATCTTGATTTCTACCTGAATAGGACAGCCCATGGAAGTTCACTCTCTCCGGGAGTCCATGCTGCACTGTTGGCTCAGGTTGGTCGTGTCGATGAAGCGGTCGATATGCTACGGTTGGCTTGTGCGATCGATATCGATGACCTTACTGGAACGGTCGGTGGTGGTTTGCATATAGCCAATTTTGGTGCAATCTGGCAGGCGATAGTAAAAGGCTTTGCCGGTATAAAGGTAATTCGACCGGATGATGGCATCTTACGTCTTGATCCTCATATCCCTGACAATTGGGGAACACTCACGATAAACATACTATGGCACGGCAAGCCGATAAGATTACTCTGCCATACCGACGGTGTAGAGATATTTTGTAGTTCTCCTCTGCGTATCCAACTATCCGACAATGCACCTGTATCCTTGGAACCACCAGGAGGTAGACTGAAATGACCAACAGGATAGATAAAAATGATCAGTAATGATGCCAAAATAAGTGGTACGTATGATACCAATCCGAGTGAGCAGGCTAGGGACGTTATTTATGTAGTTACTCCTGATGGTACGGATCGGACAGAGTGGCAGGATTTTGTCGAAGAAATATCCAGAACACTGTTATTACATCCGCACTATATAGACATTGCGCCCAATATCAAGCCCAATATCAAGAAGCCCTTACACCAGCGATTGATCCATGGTATGTCTAGCGACGATATGCTGGATACCATATCACGACTTACCGGTCTGGTCCTGATATTGCCGCGTCATAGAAGTGCGGTATCTGGCAAGCAATCGAAGAGTAGCGAAAGCGTCGATAAGCTCAGTGAAGAGATAGCTGAATTGGGTGTTGAATCTGCCAACGATCAGGAGCAGGGTAAGCGCTTGAATCCCTCCGACGAAACCAATCTGGGAGCACATGATACTGCCAGTTATCAATTAAGAAGAGTAGTAATCCCGGTAGATAATACGGATACTATGAGTTCTAAAGCGGTAATCATCGTCAATCAGTTTCATGGCGCAGGAATTTCAACGTTACTTCTACACGTCATAGACACTTATACACGTCCTAAGATATGGGAGGGAGTGGGGCATTATATTGAGGCTTGGCGGGAGGAGCTGTCGGCTCACCATCATGGTATACCATATAGCACTATACTGGATACGGCAGTCGGAGAGACAGCCTTGCAGGTAAAACAACGGTTGTCGGCTGGAGATCTTCTGGTAATTCTATGGAACCGCGATATTGGTCATAATCGTGCCATAATATTAAAGGAATTGCTTTCAGATGCAGATATGGATAATCCAGTACTCGATACCCCCGTTCTCCTGTACCCGCTGCGTTAGGTAC
>JAJZWK010000097.1 GCA_021846725.1 Actinomycetes bacterium
CCGTGACCGGGTTTCTCGGTCCGAATGGTTCTGGAAAATCGACTACCATGCGTCTGATTATGGGTCTTGATTACCCTGATTCCGGCGTAGCGTTGATCAATGGTCGGCGATACCATGATCTACCCAATCCGCTTAGCGTCATCGGCGCACTGTTGGAGGCTCGTGCAATACATCCTGGTAGAACAGCCTACAATCATCTGTTGACGCTAGCATATGCCAACAGATTCTCCTCAGCGCGTGTCCGTGAAGTATTGGATATAGTAGGTCTGAGCGATGTGGCAAATAAAAGGGCAGGTAAATTTTCACTTGGCATGTCGCAGAGACTCGGTATTGCTGCAGCATTACTTGGTGATCCGGAGATATTACTACTTGATGAGCCGGTCAACGGATTAGATCCAGAGGGTATTCTCTGGGTACGCAACTTGCTAAAAAGATTGGCGGGAGAGGGGAGAACGATCTTTGTATCCAGTCATCTGATGAGCGAGATGGCGCTTACTGCAGATCATGTAGTCGTTATAGGTAAGGGTCACCTTATTGCTGATGCCCCGATGGCTCAGTTCATTGCGGATAATAGCTCTAAGCGAATAGTAGTTCGTACTCCTCATACCGATCAACTCGCTCAATCACTTAAGGAAGCTGGTGCGGAAATATACGAAATTTCTGACGGGAAGATGACAGTGGGAGGTATTTCCATAGAAGAAGTAGGTGAGATGGCTTACAGCATTGGCATTCCTTTGCACGAACTCAGCCAAGTGACTGATTCTTTGGAAAAAGCATTTATGGATCTTACCAGTGAGTCAGTTACCTATTCAGGTAAGTTGGCCGACTCGCGTGATTACGCTACCTTTTCTTCCAACGATATTTATTCTGATGGGAACTCTACAGTAAGTCAGGTGAGTAGTCAGGGGGTAAGCCAGGCGAGCAGTCAGCCAAGTAGTCAGGTGGGCAGTATGGATGGAGACAATTGATGAGTACAATGAACTCAGAACAGTGAGCACAACAACCCCAGAACAGGTAGTAGCTAGTCGTCCCGGTGGTACTAACCACTACAACGCTAACCGCTACGACATTGTAAGTGTAGTACGATCTGAATGGACGAAACTACGAACACTTAGATCTACCCTCTGGAGTCTTGTGGCACTGGCGGTATTGGGCATTGGGATAGGTGCATTGGTCTCTGCGGCCAAAGCATCACGCTTCCATCGTCATCATATAGGATTGGCCGCGGCATCGTTTGATCCTACCAGAATCAGCCTTAGCGGGGTACTGCTGGCACAGCTTGCGATAGGTGTGCTTGGGGCATTATTCATTACTGCTGAGTATGCGACAGGTACTATATTTTCGACTTTTAGCGCTGTTCCCCGGCGACATTTGGTCATTATTGCCAAGGTCATTGTCTTTGGATTGGTTGCACTGGTCGCAAGCGAGATTACTTGTTTTATCTCATTCTTCGTAGGTCAGGGAATACTCTCTGGGTCTGCTCCTTATGCTACTTTGGATACCCCTGGGGCATTGCGTGCAGTAGTGGCGGCTGGATTGTACCTGACAGTTCTGGGGCTATTGGCACTAGGTATAGGAGTCATAGTGCGCCATACAGCCGCTGCGATAACTACATTTGTCACAATACTGCTCATATTTCCGCTGATACTTCAGGCACTCCCCACCTCTTATATAAACGCGATTGGTAAGTACCTTCCGGCAAATATAGGGATTGTACTCCTCTCGAATACAGGTGGTATCAATGCTGCTGCCTTTCACCACATGTTTTCCCCTTGGGTGGGATTTGGGGTACTGTGCCTCTATGCTGTAGTTGCACTCGGAGTCGGAACGGTATTAACTATACGTAGAGATGCGTAGCGACGAAATAGACATATCCCATACAACGATACCTCATGCAACGATACCTTTTGTAATGATACCTTATGCAATGATATTCAGTACAGCCGGTTCTCCTACACTAAGTTGTCGTACAACCAGTCTCCGTGCTGGCAGTTCTCTTGTAACCAGCCACCGTGATGGCAGTTTCTATGCTGGCAGTTTCTATGCTGGCAGTCTCTATGCACCAAGTCGTCTTACAAGCAACTCCGAGTCATGAGCAACCAACTTGATTATGATGATTTTTTGGGGCTGGCCACCAAACAACCAATAGTACCGGTATGGCGTGAGGTCGTAGCAGATACTGTCACTCCGGTCGGGGTTTTCTTGAAATTGGTAGGTGATCGATCTGGATTTCTGCTTGAATCTGTCGAATCGAGTGAACGTTGGGGCAGATACTCTTTCATAGGCAGGAATCCACTCTGTACGGTAAAGTCGTCAGGAAAGCATGTGACTATCGAGGGAGATATTTCTTTGCCCGCTACCATGGATAAGGCGCTCGATAACGGTATCCTGGCCACGATAGATTCAATCCTTTCTTACTTCACTTCTCCTGCGGCTTCAGCCCTCCCCCCACTCCATAGTGGTCTGGTCGGTTATCTCGGCTATGACGTGGTTCGTGAGATAGAGCGCCTTGAAAACGTAC
Source organism: Actinomycetes bacterium (assembly GCA_021846725.1). Taxonomy (GTDB): domain Bacteria; phylum Actinomycetota; class Acidimicrobiia; order Acidimicrobiales; family JAMCPL01; genus JAMCPL01. The sequence goes on from JAJZWK010000097.1 coordinate 2,522, forward strand.
CTTATGACGACTTAAAATTACCTGATGCACTTTTCTGGGTGATAGGTGAGCTCTGTGCTTTCGATCACTGGAGGCAAAGAGCAGTACTGATAGCCAATGTCCTTGTAGGAGAGGTAGACCAAGCAGGCGACTCTGCTCATCTTCGAGCAGCATATGACACTGCACTGAGTTGCCTAGATGCAATGGAGGCAGATCTGGCGAGTTCGCTCACACCTGAGCCTTTTGTCATTGACGACAGTGTGACTGAACTACCTGATTTTGTCAGGACGATTGGTTCTGAGCAATACTGCCTGGGTGTCGAGGCTGCTCGTGAATACATCTTTGCAGGAGATATATTTCAGGTGGTACCATCCCAGAGATTCGATGTGAATTTGAGAGATATAGGCGTGGATCCTTTCGATGTATACAGGGTATTGCGTCTCATAAATCCAAGCCCCTACCTCTACTTTCTCCGTACCAGAGAGTGCACTATTGCCGGTGCATCACCTGAGCCGCTTGTAAGACTGCGAGATGGTGTAGTGGTTTCACGACCAATAGCAGGTACCAGGAAACGAGGCTCCAGCGAGAAGGAGGATGAGCAGCTTGAAGCAGAGTTGGTCGAGCACCCCAAAGAGATAGCTGAACATATCATGCTAGTCGATTTGGCCAGGAACGATGTAGGCAAGGTAGTGGAGTTTGGATCTGAAAAAGTAGATGAGCTGATGATAGTAGAACGATACAGCCATGTCATGCACCTTACCTCTCAAGTGTCCGGTAGGCTTCGAGAAGGTAAGACCCCTATCGATGTAATTCGCGCTACCTTTCCTGCCGGTACGCTTTCCGGAGCTCCAAAGGTGCGTGCCATGCAGATAATAGATGAGTTGGAGGTCACTAAACGAGGAGTTTATGGTGGGTTGGTGGGATATATGGATTTTTCCGGCAACCTCGATACCGCTATTGCAATTAGGACAATGGTCGTCACTCCGGACGGAGTTGCGCATATACAAGCTGGTGCGGGAGTAGTAGCCGATAGTGATCCAGAGATGGAGGACAGAGAGTGCTTTCAAAAGGCCTCATCGCTGCTTCAAGCTATAAGCGTTGCCCACACTGCTGCTCGCAGAGCTACAAACGGTGCCAGTGCAGTAGCACATAAATAGCATGACGTTATCTGGTTAGTCAGGGATATCATCCGGCAAGGCTGAGTACGAAGGTGTAGCCGACAGATATGCATAGGATACGTAACAGTCTGGCGAAAAGTTGCGGGATGACAGGCATGGCGAAATACGTTATTCCAGGAGCGTTATCTGGTCAGCAGGAATCCGTGATTATTTACGTGTCGCTACACTAGCCACGGCTCTATCCATAATACTTCCAGTAGCTCTCCTGGGTGGGTCTGTCTCGACTTCATCCCGCGATATAATAAAGTAGTGGTACTGTGTACGCAACTGTAATGACGACTAAAAACGACTACCATAAGAGACTGCTGGAGGCCTATAACAACCTATGTGAAGGCTGTGGCAAAATCGCTATCAAGCGAGATGCAATCTCTATCATTGGTCCGGATGCTGCCAAATTCCTCCAGGGACAGATGACCCAGGATATCTCTGTGCTGCAAGAGGGTATGAGTGTGTACTCGTTTTTACTACGCCCAGATGGGAGAGTGGTCGCATTCGTGCGGGTGTCCAGGCTGTCAGATGATCACTTTTTTCTGGATACCGATCACGGTTGGGGAGCAATAGTGGCAGAAAGACTGGAGCGATTTAAGATTCGTACAAAGGTTACCATAGAGTTGCCTGAATATCACCTTGTCTCTCTTCGCGGTCCATTATCCAATGATGTACTTGGTCTAGGTGACACCAATTCAGGTGATATTTCTTCTAGTCTCAATAGTCCACACAGCACCGGCTCCGGCAGTGGTAGCCCATATATTGACGATAAAGGTAAATTGGATGTTGGTGAGTTATATACCATAGGAGATGGTGTAATAGCCATATCTCTTTCGTGGAATTGGCCACTCACAGGGTATGATCTTTTTTCCGAAGACCCATCTGCCATAGATCGACTTGTAGGGGATTTACCTGAGTATCCCCGAGACATAATCGAAGCACTGGCCGAGATATTGAGAATTGAAGCTGGTCTGCCATCAATGGGGAGAGAGATAGACTCAAATACAATTCCTGCTTATACGGCTATTCTGGATAGAGTTGTGAGCTTTGGCAAGGGGTGCTATGTAGGGCAGGAGCTTGTAGAACGCATAGATTCAAGAGGGAGTCATACACCTAAGAGGCTATGCCGTCTTGTAGAGCGTAATGGTATCACCCCGCTAGATACGCTCGATTTGAGTGCAATTACCTCTACTGCCTGGTCACCCAGATATGGTGGATATGTATGTATGGGTTATGTGCCGAGGAAGATCAATGTAGGTGATATTATCGTGTTGCAAGGTACATCTTCAGATAGTTCCAGTGAAGATGTGACCGGTAATGTGCTCAACGCCACTATAAATGATTCTTTCGCGACATCTCTCGAAAAAGTCTCAGGCAGTTCTGCCCCAGGCAGCCCTATAGTCGATGATCTTGGCCATAAATCGGATTCGTCCGAGCTTGCGGGTAGGTTGTTCGAAGTAATGCCCATGATACCGGGAGTTATGCAGTGATGCTAGAGGTGTTGCCATGATGTCAGAAATGATACCGGAGGATACCTACCTCTCTCGCATAATCGATGCACATCGGAGGGCTGACTCTTCCAGGTCTGTGGATATGGATATGCTCTTTGAGCAGGCATTGCAATCTCCTCCACCG
>JAJZWK010000098.1 GCA_021846725.1 Actinomycetes bacterium
GCTTCGGAGTACTGTCACCATTTGGCTTTGACTCCTTTGGTCTACCTGCAGAGAATGCAGCCATAAAGACTGGCGAGCATCCACGATCATTTACCGATGCTCGTATAGAGGAATTAAAGCAAAGTGTTATTTCACTTGGCGCGATGTACGATTGGAGGCGGGAGATACGGAGCCATGATCCGCAATACATCAAGTGGAACCAGGTAATATTCCTGCGCTTATTAGAAGCCGGATTGGCATATCGAGCAATGGCGCCTGTGAATTGGTGCCCAGGGTGCCACACTGTACTCGCCAACGAGCAGGTGATAGATGATCGTTGCGAACGATCCGGGGACATAGTTCAACAGTTAGACCTGGAACAATGGTTCTTTCGTATTACGAAATATGCCGATGAACTTCTGGATTCACTCGATCAGCTTGATTGGCCGGAGAGGGTCAAGATAATGCAGAGAAACTGGATCGGGCGTTCGTATGGTGCAGAGATTGATCTACCAGTTGTGGGTAGGGAGGACGAAGGCATTTCGTTACGCGTGTTTACTACGAGACCGGATACCAGTTTTGGTATGACGTTTGCCGCTATAGCAGCCGATCACCCAATGGTAGAGATGCTTGCAACTCCATCCCAGAAGGATGAAGTGCTCTCATTTTGCCTACGTATGAGTCAATTGGATACATCTACTGAATCGGCAGACAACAGTGTTGGTGAGCAGGGGAACAATGAGACTATATCTAGAAATGATATACATAGCAATAATATATCAGATGATCATACCCTACACAATGTAGCATCGAGTCATACAATAGTGGACAGCATGGAACCTGGAAAACGTGGGGTGTTTACTGGGAGCTTTGTAGCAAACCCATTCAATGGTGAACATATCCCTGTGTATGTCGTCGACTACGTGCTTATGGGATACGGTACCGGTGCTATTATGGCAGTTCCTGCTGAGGATGAGAGAGACTGGGAATTTGCAAAGTTGTTTGACCTCCCTGTGATCAGGACTACTCTGCCACCTGATGATTTCCAGGATGGTCCCTGGACCGGTGACGGTATAAAGATCAACTCTTCTTTCTTGAATGGTCTGTCGATAGAAGAAGCCAAAGAGCGCTCTATCCAATGGCTTGAGGAGAATGGCATAGGGAGGAGGAAGGTAAATTACCGCCTACGTGATTGGCTTATCTCTCGTCAGCGTTATTGGGGGTGTCCCATTCCAGTAATACACTGCGATGATTGCGGTGTTGTTCCGGTAGACGTTGATGATCTTCCGGTGCTTGCTCCAGACGATGTAGAGTTCCTGCCTACGGGCGAATCACCTCTAGCTCGTAACGAGAGCTTTGTGAATGTCAACTGTCCGAAGTGCGGAGGTGCTGCAAAGCGGGAGACTGATACTATGGATACCTTCGTTGATTCATCCTGGTACTTCTTGCGTTTTTGTGATCCCTGGAATGATCAAAAGCCATTTGATCCAGAGGTTGCTACTCATTTCATGCCGGTAGATCAGTATATAGGAGGCATAGAGCATGCCATTTTGCATCTGCTGTACGCACGTTTTTTTACCAAGGCATTGATTGACGTAGGTATAGCTCCAGGGATTGGACGTGAGCCGTTCTCGAAACTGTTTACCCAGGGAATGATACGTATGGGTGGTAGTAAGATGTCCAAGTCCAAAGGTAACCTAATAGCACCTTCCAAATATTTTGAATCTTCCGGTGCCGACGCACTTCGTCTCTTCCACTTATTTGTGGGTCCGCCAACTGATGATTTTGATTGGACGGAACAGACTGAAGAGATAATAGAAGGTTGCGCAAGGTTCTTGGAGCGTATCTGGAGATTGGCCACTATCGCTAAGGATAAGGATCACAGCACTTATTCTGCTGGTCAGGCAGGGGACACCAATGATTCAGCCAGAGAGTTGGAGCGATTGACACACAAGACCATAGCAAAGGTAAGTGACGATCTCGACAGATGGTCGTTTAACACAGCCGTAGCAGCATGCATGGAGTTGGCAAATGCAATACAAAAGCATATTGCCACCAATGCCACCAATGTCGGCGATGTTACTGCCCCTGACCACTCTATACAGGATACCGTATGTGATCAGGCGATAGATACCCTACTGCTCTTACTAGCTCCTATGGTTCCCCATATTACTGCCGAACTGTGGCAACAGAGACATGGGAGGGATGCCAGAATCCATGAAACGCCGTGGCCTACCTACGACCCGGCAATGCTCACGAAAGAATTGGAAACGATGATTGTTCAGGTAAATGGGAAGTTGCGTGACAAGATTGAAGTTGCACCGCAGGTATCCGAGGAAGAAGCACTTGGTCTGGCATTGTCGTCATCTAAGGTAGCGTCGGCTATTGGCAATGCTGAAATATTGCGAGTAATAAATAAGCCGCCCAAACTGGTCAATATTGTTGTACGTACTACCGAATAAAGTGCTCTTCGTAACCGGTGAACCTCTTTGGCAACTATTACACTAATTATCTAAGAGCTTCCATGCCCGGTTTTGAAACTGTTTACGATATAAGATAACTGATCTGGATCCATCTGGTACATGGAGTACATACTAAACCTGTCTATGACATCTCCAAACCGCTCTGCTATCTTGCTGGGTAATTCTTCTGGAGTGCACCTTATAGAAAATGCAGCCAGTACGTCATCATCTATCAGTTCTGCCATTTGTGCCCATTGCCCCTGCTTGGACAGCCTATTCAGTTCAGTCTGCAGGTCACCCCAACCGTGCATTTCCAAGACTGGCCTATAGGCCGGTGTCGAACCATAAAAAGATACCTGTGCCTTTACTAGTGCAACAGCTGACTCCACCTGCTGCTCATTGTCCCCCGTTATGACGAATCCAGGATAGGCCACTTCTATGTCTTTTCGCGTCTTACCTACCTTGCCAAGCCCCTTTTCGAGTGCAGGTATAGTAACCTCACGCAGATACTTCTCCGTTGTAAAAGCATGTACCAGCAGACCGTCAGCCACTTCTCCGGCCACTTCGGCCATCACTGGTCCAACGGCGGCTAGGAATACTTTTGGTGTACCGTACTGGTTGGGGCCAGGGTTGAAGAATGGTGTCATTAGCGTGTGTCTGTAAAATTCACCTCGAAAATTGAGCTGTTCACCATCATTCCACGACCTCCAAATTGCCCGCATGGCCAGAATATACTCCCGCATTCTTGGTGCTGGATGGGACCAGGTCATAGAAAATCTCTTTTCGATGTGTGGCTTGATCTGGGAACCAAGACCTAGGATGAACCTTCCACGTGAGATGTTTTGAAGGTCGTTTGACATCATAGCTGTATTCATTGGATTACGGGCAAATGCTACGGCTATTCCCGTAGCAAGTTCCATTGTATGAGTGTGCTCTGCTGCCAGTGCCAGCGTCAGGAAGGGGTCGTGTCCTGTTTCAGGACACCAAGCTCCATCGTATCCGGCTTCTTCCAGTCGTTTTGCCTGTTTTTCGACTTGGCCCGCGTCACCGAACCCAATAGCTCCATCAATTTTCATAATAATCCACTCTAGCCCATTTGCAGTTATCCTCGCCAGCCGTTTGTTGCCTTGCCTGTCAAAAAAGCATCTTTCGGCAAATGGTACCATGTACAAGGCGCAATATAGCACTGTCATACTTTCGATTTCAGTTTTTTGTCCTCCCCAACATGCTTGCATCTTTACCAAAAATATAACATAATAAGCTATATGGAAAATATGAATGATCGAGTAGAGGCTACCGAAGAAGAAAAATTGAAGATCGCTCATTCTCTATATGCAGCCTATCTTGCCGGTCAGATCACAGGTGACGACTACCAAAGTAGGTATGCATCCCTGATGGCAACAGTATATGTAGATGAGGCTCTATCTTTTTTGGATGGAATATCTACCGGTACTCCCAGTGAACAGCCGGTTGCCATGCAGACAAATCAAGGATCCAACAAAGAGGAGAGGGAACTTGATCCTGTAGATATTGCATTATTGATGCGTAATAATTCACCGGCCAAATCAAAGAATGACTATAGGTGGATTACCGTAGCAGTAGTGATAATTTTTATCATCCTATTATTACTCTTGGGTATTATGCTCATGTCTCGAGTTCATTCGAACAGCAGTGGAGCGCCAAATTCTATCTCATCAAGTTATTCTTCCATCCTATCTCTTAGGTAGAATGGCGTTGTCAACATTTGAAAGATCCATTGCTTGAGAGTCAAGTGACCTATTCGGTTTCTGCCAGCATGCGGTGATACGGGCACCTATGGTTATTTTTGCGGGACAGTATTGTCTAGTATACTGGCTGCTAGTGGGTTGTTGGCAGCATATACTATTACACATATACTATTATTATAGGAGTACCCCGTACTCAGGCTTGTACAGGAGTAGTTTGCAGCGTAATTATATAAGATTGCGTCTTAATTAAGTGGATGACATTGGGGGCGTAGCTCAGTTGGTAGAGCGCTTGCATGGCATGCAAGAGGTTCGTGGGTTCGAGTCCCATCGCCTCCACTCTGCGATATAATGTCTACTATCGTGACCAGATAACATCGTCTCACTCTGTATCAAAATCTCTACCCAATTCCAAGAAAGAATGCTCCGTCCATAAGGGTAAGGTAGTTTACGTTCCTGCAGACATTACCACCGGATGTCGACATCCTCTCCGTGACCAAAGCCAGGGACTTGCAGAGCATGTCTGGTCAATTTTTATTGGCATCCTTGTGCGATAACTTTCTTGTATGCATAAAATGCAGGCTTTGGAGAAAAATTATACCTCATGATTCCCATTTTCAACGGACTCTGTGGAAGGGAAACTGGGCAAACCTACTCCCCCCGATCGCTCCGACTTCTCTCCAAAACTTGACATCTTGAGAACGTCCGAAAGAATAAAACCAATTGAATCCAATCTTTGCGTTAAAACGAAGCGACAAAACGACTACGGCTATTGGCCGGCCAACAGCTGCTTCGAGATCACCACTCTTTGAATCTGGTTGGTTCCCTCATAGATCTGCGTAATCTTGGCATCCCGCAGATATCTCTCCACCGGAAAATCCTTGGTATATCCATAGCCACCGAATAATTGTAGAGCGTCTACAGTTATACTCATTGCAG
>JAJZWK010000099.1 GCA_021846725.1 Actinomycetes bacterium
AACAGTGGATCGCTCTTGAAGCAGACTGTCAATACGCTGACTGTCGACGACCAGCATATTCACACTCTTCAATCAGGCCACGATCCTGCAGCTGTCAGGACTGCATGTGAAGCAATGGGGGTGGATGCAAGACGTGCAAATAGTTACCTACCTACCCCAGACCAGCAGATAACGAATATACTGAACGCAGCTTATACGGCAGAATATACTGCATCTATAGAATGTTACAAGTACGCATCTCAGCCAGTCAGCAGTAGGTTACTCGCTGAGTACGACAGACTAATTGCCCAAGCCAGTAGCCAATTTGCCCAAGCTACCAAGCTGTATAACGAGATAGTACGCGACCATCACCATTAAATGGTGAATTAAATGGTGAATCTCCCCGCCTTTACGGACTGGGGTTGCAGAGTCACAATATCGCTCAATGATGGCTGACATCAATGACATCCTCGAACAAACGTTTGGAAATCTGCTGCTGTAACTCAATCTGGATCCGTGCCGATTCTGCAGTGCTGGGAACCTTGGCATGAATTACTGTAATTGGGCTCAAATCTGTATGATGACCTGAACTGACCGCCAGAGAATCACTCACAGAGGTGGGATTATCCAACTCCAGACTGGATGTATTGCCCTCCATGCTAGGAATATGACTTTCCATACCTGCAGGAATACCTTCCAGTATCGCCATCTTCAGTACAGTTCGCAATAGATCCATCGTATCCACGGTAACAACATATGCACCAAGACTCTTTGCAACCTCTGCAACATCCTGCTCCTGCCTTGTTGTGAACAATCGCTCCATAGTACCAGCATCTACAAGTTCAGATTGGGGTAAGAATGAAAATATGCCTCCTCCACCATTGTCCATCACTACTATCGTCAGCCTACTGGTAAGTGTCGACTGTCCGGCAGTACGTAGCAATGCAGTAAGATCATGAAAAAATGCAAGATCGCCTACCCATGCTATGACATGACTCCACTTACCTCCCTCTGCAATTCCCATTGCAGTAGATACCACCCCATCAATACCGTTTGCACCCCTATTGGAGAAGACTCGTGGAGGAATCTTGAGTTTTGGTACAAAGCGTTCTGCGTCACGAATAGGCATGGACGACGACACTACCAATGCCACACTGCCATTACAATACTCGGTGCAGTACGAAGATAGTTCCCTTGCCAGGCCTATACCTGTAATCTCATTATTCTCTTCGCACCACCTATCTATACCATCTTGTACGACTATATCGGCTGATTGCCAAAGTCGCAGCCAAGTGAGGCTATCATCACTAGGAATAGGAGTGGATAAGCTCTTCCTTACTGAGTCGACAAAAGATTCTGGAGTACAGGCGGCGACAAAAGATGACACACGCGCTGGATCACTCCATTGCCAATAGGGATCTACCAGCAATTGATCTACTCCATCGTCCTCAAGTTCGGCCAACCAACTATTCAGGGTCTTGGATGCCCAAGGCTTCCCAAATCTGATCACTACATCTGGGTGTAGGAGCGAACGCATACCGGCATCCTGCAACATAGCATCAGCTCCGGCGATAACTTCAGGATTGTCTGTCCTGCACATCGACAGTGGATCAGCAAGCAACGGCCAGCCAAGCATCTTGGCTAATCTTGTAATTGATGCTCTCTCGTCAAGAGTACCTCCGGTCAATTGCCCCACAACGATAATACCTCTAGCCTTACTCACAAAATCATGTATTATGTCATAACCAGTAAAACCACTAGCCCGGCTGCCAGAGACGGTAGTGCTGCCCGCGAAGGTGCCATTAACGCCACTGTACATATCGGTATCATCAGCAAAGCCTGCTGCGCTGCCACTACCTACTGCACTGTTGACAGCAGAGTTAGTGATGTCGGGTCCAGCAGAGCCTGCTGCGCTGCCACCGGTAGTACCTACTACACGCTCTCCATCACTTCTGCCACCATACCCATAACGACCCATGACTAAATGCCACATCCTCCCGTTGGGTCTACCTGGCGGCATGTCCAGATACCGACCAACCAACGGCTCACGAAATTGAAGATTGAGATGCACAGGCACTGGACCATAGGGACCATACAATGCTTCGCTGTACGCCCGTGCAGCCAACGACCTCCACAACCCCCTCAGCCTCCATTCAGCCGGAGGTACGTCAAGGTAATACTTAGTTGAAGCAGCATATATCATGTTCTGATCGATGGTTTGAGGTGCTCCAATATTCCTTAACTCTGAAGGTCTGTCCGCAGTGCATACGATCAACGGGACTCCCTGATGATGAGCTTCGACTACACTGGGGTGCAACTCTGCTACGGCAGTTCCACTGGTCACACATACCACTGCAGGTACCCCAGTAGCCAAAGCAATTCCCAGACCTACAAACCCAGCCGAGCGCTCATCGAGATGCACACGAACTTCAATGTCAGGATTTTTCTCAAGGGCTAGCGCCAGAGGAGTAGATCTGGACCCCGGACATACTACAGCATGCCTTATTCCTCCACGTACCCACTCATCTACCAATGTAAGGCAAAAGGTTGCCTGCACGTCCTCTGGCTTTGGAGTATCTATCATGATCACTAATCAAGTGTAGTGCCAACAGGCACTAACGCAAATTACGTAATGAATTATCGCTGGTATGCACATGGCCAGAGTACCAGCCACTACCGACGGCAAAGGTAGCTTAAATGAGATCTACTCATATTGGCTACTGGCGAGATAGGAGTGGCAATACATTAGAAACATTAGAACCCCTTGGCTTTAGCCATGGGGGAGAATGTCAACAACATAACATTATCCGCCACGAGGAGCACCACCCAACCATCCAGTGAAGATCCATGATTATTTCAGAACGGAACTAATCCCATGAAAGAATCCAGTGCTAAAATAACTCGCACGTTGAGAATAATTTTGGTACATGGATTCACTCAAAATGCAGAGTGTATGTCTCCTTTTGCAAACGAACTGAGGATTGCACTAAAAGCTGTCCCTACGTCCGTGCCTCTTAGTAATAGTCATGAAGAAGATACCGTTGCAAGCCTGACCCCACAATTAGAGCCACTACCCGCAACCACTAGCACTAGCACTAGCACTAGCACACCATCTTTGGCACTCTATCGCTTCTCGCCGTCTATCTACGGCATCGATCTCCCCGGTCACGGTATGTCATCGTCTGTAGAGACGGGCCCCTGGGAAACAGCTCGTCTACTTGGTGAAGCCTTCGGTCGTGGGATCTATGTCGGGTATTCAATGGGTGCTCGTATATGCCTGCACCTGGCGCTATCCTATCCAGAGTTGGTCGAAACGCTTGTACTGATATCGGCAAGTGCCGGCATCGACAATGACAATGCAAGACAGGCCAGGAAGTCTTCAGATGATGAGATGGCGAAGACACTCGACGAGGAAAGGCCGGATTTTGCTACCTTCTTGGAGCGCTGGACAGAGCAACCTCTCTTCTCCACACTTCCGGATGAAGCCAAGATGACAGAGCAGCGAATGACGAATACTCCATCCGGACTGGCATCAAGCCTCCGTCTATGTGGTGCCGGAGCATGTGACCCTCTCTGGAATAGGCTGGGTACACTGAAAATGCCTGTACACTGTGTCGCTGGGACACTGGATAACAGGTATACATACTACGCACTCCGAATAGCGCGCCTGATAGGCACCAATGCCACAGTATCTCTTATCCAATCTGCAGGACATGCCTGTTACATGGAACGCCCCAAATTGGTATCATCAATAATAGCCAACTTAATTAGACCGACATGATTCAGTGGTATCGCTCTATGATTTAGCAGTGCTACCTTATAACGATGCTACACTCGTGTTCGCCGGTACCGGGTATCGCTCTATATTAGCAGTGCTACCTCGAACAATATCGCTCCAAAGAGTGCAATTAGCAGATATGGTACGACCCTCCATCTATCAGCTCCATTGGTCAACAGAAACTCCAGCATACTGGCCGCCGTGCCGGATGCAAGCCACCCCTTCATTTATTTGCCAGTTCCATCAGTCAGCAAAGTTCCAGAGAAATGTTGTAGAATGCTGATAATGAAGCACCGAGCAGGCAAAATGGCAGCGATAGGATGCGTACTATCACTTTTTGCAGTTGTACTTGTTGTTGCACCAACCACTGCTCAGGCAGAGACATTGCCCATTCGAAACCAACTCGCCCCTATTGGTAGTACGGTAGCTTTACCTCACGATGCAATATTCAGCGGAGCGGTTCCGTCACATACCTTGTTACACATAGACGTAATAATGCATCCTAGAGATCCAAGTGCCCTGGCAGAGTTCGTAAAAAAGGTGTCTACACCTGGATCACCAGAATATCACCACTTCCTTGCAAAAGGTCAATTTGGGTCAATATTCGGACCTACCAATAGTCAGATCACCCAAGTACGCAATACTCTTTCCTCAGAAGGTCTCACACTCGGCCCCACCAGCCAGAATGGGCTAATCATTCCGGTCACTGCAACAGCTCAGAAGATTGCCCAAAGCTTCCATACCAAGCTTGTCCATTACCGTTTGCACTCAGGAAGGATAGCAATGGCCAATACAAGCGCCCCAATGCTTCCTGTATCTATCGCACCCATTGTACAAAATATCGTCGGGCTAAATACGGTCTATAGGCCAAAGCCAGCCCTGGAGACAGTACCGGGTACATCACCTCTAAAAACCAAAAAGGGCTCCATTCTGTCAAAGCTATCTATCCTACATTTGGCTAAATCAAGTCAGCCGCTTCTCTATCCGGCCAATGACATATCAACTGGTTCGAGTACTGCCTATAGCTCAGATACTGCCACCACGTCAGCTACACCCCATCTTGATACGCCATATCAAGAGTCTTTACCACAGACATCTACCCCACCATCACCCTGTTCTAGTGCAACCAGTACCGCTTCATCTTATGGCGCATACACTGCAAACCAAATTGCCTCTGCCTATGGTCTTACAAGTGCATACAACAAAGGAGACCTTGGAAATGGTGAGACCATAGCTCTCTACGAACTGGCACCATTCTCGTCAAGTGATATCAG
>JAJZWK010000100.1 GCA_021846725.1 Actinomycetes bacterium
ATGCTGGGCAAACCATATGTGTGCTTGAAGCCATGAAAATGGAGAACATGATTGAGTCACCCACCTCTGGTACGGTAAGGTCAATAAACGTATCATCCGGTGACTACGTTGCTGCCGGAGATGAGCTAGCAGCAATTGATTGATGGAATCGTCTGTACCAAAGTCGCTATCAAGATCATCGGCATTAAAACATACAACAAGAGATCGTATAGATAATGACATTAATCGCCTCATAGAGTTCAGCCACTATATACATTCACATCCCGAATTGGATGGAGAGGAGAGACTTGCTTCCAGAGAATTGGGAAACTTGTTGATGGAACGTGGATTCAGTGTCGAATTTGGTGCTTATGGACTTGAAACTGCCATAAAGGGTGAAGTTGGAAAGGGGGCACCTAATATAGCAATATGTGCTGAGTACGATGCACTTCCGATCATTGGACATGCCTGTGGACACAATATAATATCAGCTGCTACGCTAGGGTCAGCATGGGCATTAGCAGATGTCGTAGAAGAGCTGGGGTGCAAGATCACTATATTGGGTACTCCTTCAGAGGAGGGTGGAGGCGGGAAAATCCTCATGCTTGAACGCGGAGCATTCCAGGGGATTACTGCCGCAATGATGATACATCCCTGGCCGGAAGATCGGCTCTATCCAAAGTGCTTGGCCGTAGACCATTTCAGAGTTCACTATCACGGCAGGGAGGCACATGCGTCAGCTGCCCCTCATGAAGGGATCAACGCTGCCGATGCTCTTGTAGTTGCCCAAGTTGCCATAGGTCTCTTACGTCAATCTCTTACCAGAGATGAACAAATACACGGCATCGTCGAAAAGGGTGGTGATGCTCCTAATATCATACCATCGCATACAACGGCCAGGTATATGGTACGTGCATCTACAGTTGAAGAACTACGTATATTGCGTAAAAAGGTCGATAGGTGCTTTGAGGCAGGAGCTGTTGCCACCGGATCAGACCTTGAGATAGAGATGCTCTCCCCTACGTACTCTGAGCTTAGAACTGATCCCGTACTAATAAAACTCTGGGAATCGAATGCAACTGCCCTTGGGCGCGACTATTCCAAGGATGCAAACGGTGAACCACCTCCGGTATTCTCCACGGATATGGGTAATGTGTCCCTTGCGGTACCAAGTATTCATCCACTGGTACGTATAGATTCAAATGGTGCCTCCAACCACCAGCCAGCCTTTGCGCTTGCGTGTGCGAGCGAAACAGCTACCAAAGCTATATACGACTCTGCTGTAGCAATGGCATGGACTGTTATCGACCTCGTAGACCAAATAAGAAACTCAAACCCGGTCGATTAGCGGTATATCAGGACACCAGCGTATGGGCTCATCTGGGCTCATATACCCCCATCACCTTACGGAGCACATCTGACACCTCACCAAGCGTAGCCATGCGCGAAAGGGCAATCTTCATGGGAACAAGTATATTACTCGATCCCGAAGCAGCAGATTCCAGATCCAAAAGAGCAGCTTTAACGGCATTGTTATCGCGCTCTTCACGCACCTTGCGTACCCGTTCCACCTGGGCAATCTGCAATGCAGGATCTATTGGGAACACATCTGCCTCAGGATGTTCCTCCTCTACAAACTTATTGACACCAACAACAATGCGATTACCGGAATCTATGCCCCGGGCATATTCATATGCTGCATGTTCTATTTCGTCTTGTATGAAACCACTCTCAATTCCCATTACAGCGCCACCCATACCGTCGATCTTATCGATATAACTCCACGCAGCTTCCTCGACTTGATCGGTAAGCTGTTCAATAAAATAAGAACCAGCTAGGGGATCCACAGTATCCGTTACACCGGACTCGTAAGCTATGACTTGCTGGGTACGCAAGGCCAGCTTTGCTGCATTCTCGGTCGGTAGCCCCAAAGCTTCATCAAAGCCATTTGTATGGAGGCTTTGGGTTCCTCCCAATACAGCCGCGAGTGCTTGAATGGCGACCCTAACTATGTTGTTCTCCGGCTGTTGTGCAGTCAAGGTAGAGCCACCTGTCTGTGTATGAAAACGCAATAACTTGGATCTCTCGTCTTTGGCATGAAAGCGCTCATCCATGATTTTCCACCACATTCTGCGAGCTGCACGAAACTTGGCCACCTCCTCAAATAGATTGTTGTGGCCGTTCCAGAAGAAAGAGATGCGGGGAGCGAATGTATCCACATCCAGACCCGCTCTCAATGCAGCTTCCACATAAGCTATGGCATTGGACAGTGTAAATGCGATCTCCTGAACAGCGGTAGAGCCTGCTTCTCTGATGTGGTAACCGGAAATGGAAATCGTATTCCAGTTGGGGAGGTGCTCGGCACAGTATGAAAAAATGTCGGTCACTATTCTCATAGATGCTCTCGGAGGGTAGATGTATGTTCCCCTAGCGATATACTCCTTTAATATATCGTTTTGAATAGTGCCACGAAGAGAGGAGGGTGGTACTCCATTCTCCTCACCTACCAGCATGTAGAGTAACAGCAAAACAGCCGCAGTCGAGTTAATGGTCATAGAGGTAGTTACCCTGTCGAGAGGTAAGCCATCCAGTAGGAGTCGCATATCAGCCAGCGAATCAATTGCCACTCCGACTTTTCCCACCTCTCCTTCAGCCCTGGGGTGATCTGAATCGTAACCCATCTGGGTCGGGAGGTCAAAGGCGCATGACAGACCGGTCTGACCAGCATCCAGCAGAAACTTGAACCTCTTGTTCGTGGCCTCAGCGGTGCCGAAGCCTGCATATTGCCGCATCGTCCAATGTTTTCCCCTGTACATAGTCGGGTAAATACCTCTTGTGTACGGAGCCTCACCCGGCAACCCAAGCTTGGTTGTAGGGTCCCAATCTACCATGTCCTCGGCGGTATATAGCGGTTTTATCTCTATGCCGGAATCAGTACGACGCAAGTCATGATCGTCTTCACTCATAATGGATTATTATAGGGCTATTTCAATGCTTTTGGCTATATTTCCCATAAGCAGTGTCCCATAAGTAGTATGAAGTAATATCGCTATACTGGGAGCATCCTCCCGAAGGTGCCCACACCTCAATCGAGCCGTGAGCACCATTCATCCAGCATAGACCCATAGTCATCGAGAATAAGCCACTCAGGAGCCAGTGGTAGCCAGCACCGACTCCGGGTCGGGTACAGCAAGTGAAGATGCCGGCTCTGTGGTACGCGCTATATGAGGCATACACAACTGATCGTATTCAGCTATGATTATATCCCCAGCATCAGGTCCGCAAGTGGGGCATGATGGGTCCCTCTTTACTTTGAACGTTCTAAACGACTCTTCGAGTGCATCATAGGAGAGAAGCCTTCCTACAAGCGGATCGCCCAACCCAAGTATCATCTTTATCGCCTCAAGTGCTTCAAGTGAACCGATAATTCCACACAAGACTCCCAGCACCCCAGCTTCTGCACACGACGGAGCCAACTCCGGTGGTGGAGGTTCGGGAACCATGCAACGATAGCAGGGCCCCTTATAAGGGTCAAAGACCGTTACCTGACCTTCGAAACGAAAGATTGAACCATGTACTACGGGTACTCCGGTAATCAAGGAAGCATCATTGACCAGATACCTTGTAGGGAAATTATCAGTTCCATCTAAGATAAGATCGTATTCACCCATAATGTCTATGACATTATCAGCCCCCAACCTTGTATCGTATGTTATGACATTGACATCAGGATTCATGGCATTGATCGTACGCTTGGCAGACTCGACTTTGGGCTCTCCTATACGATCAAGATTATGCAGAATTTGGCGTTGGAGGTTTGACGCATCTACCACATCCATATCTATAATACCCAGGGTACCGACTCCTGCTGCAGCAAGATACATAGCAGCTGGTGACCCCAGTCCTCCGGCTCCAAGTAGGAGCACCTTGGATTCGAGTAGCTTTTGCTGACCCTTCTCTCCTACCTCTGGCAACAGCAAATGCCTATGATACCTGTTGCGCTGATCGGCATTGAGTACTTTCGGTACCGTCCATGAACGACCTTCGTCCTTCCAGCGATTGAATCCTCCTATCAACGACGATACATTACTATAACCAAGTTCCTGCATGGTCTTTGCAGCAAGCGCAGAACGTATACCGCCTGCACAGTATATAATGACCTCTGTAGATTTATCTGGAATCCTCCCTTCCACTTGTAATTCCAAGAATCCTCGTGGAATGAGATGTGTCCCTGGAATTGCACCTTGCTCGTGCTCGTCTGCCTCACGGACATCCAGAAAGATGACGTGTTCATCATTCAATTTAGATTCTGCCTCGGCAGGAGTAATCTCTACTATGTCTGCTCTGGCTCTTGCAAATAATTCTCTACTAGTTGCCATACACTTACCTCCAGTGTTCTATTGAAAGTTAATACCATAAATCTTACCATAATAGTCAGGAATTGTGGTCCACCCACTCTAGATGACCGATGTCAAGCGATCTACCGCTCAAAAAAGCAGTTTCACCTGCCGTGATGACACAAGTCAAGTATTCAATCATTGCCAATTATGTGCGCAATCCGGCGAAAAATACCAATTACCTACGAACATCGCATAACAGGCGAGAACCTACAGTCATTTGCGAGATCTACAGTCATTTGCGAGATCGAGCATTAGAAAGCAATTCACTGTACGGCCTGTAATTTTGATGCTACACTCAAATAAGCGTTTAAGTATGTTTTTAATCTCAAAATGGCAATCTCATTGGGGAAGTGATCAATACTACATGAAGGGAAGTATGACGATACCATGACAGAGGATACCACTAGGTCGATAAAAGTAGGGTCAATAGATCCACTGGAGGATGAACGCCAACTAAGACGCAGACTAGGTATTCCCGATTGGGCAGAACGGGTGATGGTGGTAGCGGAATCCACCCACTGGGATCCAGACTGGGTACTGACATCT
>JAJZWK010000101.1 GCA_021846725.1 Actinomycetes bacterium
AACAGGAGCAGTGCTTGGGGCAGTATATGTACAATTCGTAAGCACCTACCTGTCCAGCGCTTGGCAGCTACTGGCTACCGGAGCTGGGATACTCATAATTCTAGCTATTATTCCAGAAGGTTTCGGATACATAGTCTATCGCCTGCGTGATATACTGCTGGGTATCGTAACCAGAAGGCGCCAAGATCTCTCTCTAATCGATTCAGCTCCATTATCTGGATTAGCTCCAGTAGTCAATGATCTACCGGTCGAGTCACCCACATCAAAGGCCGCCATGAGGCTGGAAGCACTTGAAGCACTCGACGAAGCCCAACGGGAAGCGGCGCACACTCAGCTACCGACAGAAAAAAGGGCTGTCTTCGAAATTGCCAGTGACTCCGCGACCTCTGACCATCCATCCACAAATGGACAACAAGATTCATCAACAGATACCACCGCACAGGAAAGCTCCACTCAAGCCATCACCTGCATGGGAGTAGACGCTTCATACGGAAGAGTGAAGGTACTAAGCGGAATAAATATGCAGGTAAATACAGGGGAGATTCTTGCCCTGCTGGGTACAAACGGAGCAGGTAAATCAACTGTTCTAAAAGTCGTATCAGGATTGCTCCCTGCAGACAGTGGTGTAGTCAGTCTCTACGGGCAGGACATCTCCAACCGGTCACCAATTGAGAGGGTACGCCAAGGGCTGGTAACCGTACCAGGTGGACAAGGCGTATTTCCGTCTCTGACGGTCGAAGAAAACCTCCAAATGGGTGGATGGATATACAGGAGACACGGCAACGATCAACTGGAATTGGATAGGGAAAAAGTATTGGACCTATTCCCTGCTCTACGTAACCGCCTGTCCGTGCGAGCTGGCCTTCTATCAGGTGGTGAACAGCAAATGCTGGCTATCGCTCAGTCACTGTTATGTAGGCCAAAGATCATACTGATAGATGAGTTATCGCTCGGCCTTGCCCCTGCTGTAGTAGGTGTCCTGCTTGACGCTATACGCAAGCTGGCAGATGAAGGAATGACCATTGTAGTGGTCGAGCAGTCAATTAACGTCGCCACCGCAATAGCAAAGCGCGCAATATTCCTGGAGAGAGGTAGGGTTCAATTCTCTGGCAATACCCCAAGTCTTGCTGAACAACCTAATCTTCTGAGGTCTGTATTCTTACGTGCAGCCAGCAAATCACTAAGGCAATCAGGTGATCACGCCGAGAACAAGCAGGATAGCCATAAGGCTGAAGTTGCAGATATACTGCTTGGAAGATCACTTTCCGACCTGTCGAGACCATCATCTCTGCCTGCCGATACACAACAGATTGATCCTGCAGCAAACCTGGTAAGTAACACAATTCCTGCCATGGAGGTCAGGGATGTATACAAACATTACGGAGGTATCTCGGTGCTGGACGGAGTCAACCTGTCTGTAGCAAAGGGTGAGATAGTTGGACTCATAGGGGTAAACGGCTCCGGAAAGACTACCCTTTTTGATATATGCTGTGGGTACAACAGACCCGATAGCGGCCATGTCTTCATGGATGGTCATGACGTAACCGGATATCCTGCACACAAGAGAGCAGCAAAAGGACTTGGAAGGGTATTTCAGGATGCTCGAATATTCCCCTCCATGACTGTATCTGAAGTAATCGCAGTCGCTCTTGAGCGTTTGACGGAGGTGAAAGACCCACTACTGAGTGGCTTGAACACCGTATCGGCTTCAGAGTCTGAACTCGCCGTAAAAATGCGAGTGGAGCAACTGATTGAAGAATTCAACCTAGGTAAGTGGCGTAATAGTTTCGTCTCTGAGTTGTCCATAGGAACACGTAGAGTAGTAGAGCTGACATGCATAATGGCCCACCAACCAGACCTGCTACTACTGGATGAGCCGTCATCTGGAATTGCACAGAGGGAAAGTGAGGCACTGGGTGAGTTACTGGTATCACTTAGAGACCAGACAGGAGCAACATTTGTCATTATAGAACACGATGTACCTCTCGTATCTTCGATAGCCGATAGGCTGGCCTGCCTACACCTCGGTACAGTCATCACTGAAGGACACCCCTCTGAGGTACTGAACAATCCGGACGTAATTGCGGCTTATCTGGGAACTGACGAGAATGCTATAGCACGCTCATCAGCCCCGCTGGTAGGACAGTCACATTCATAGTATAGCGCTATCTACCAATTGAAAACTCCTGGTAAGACCCCAAGAGCAGGAAATCCAAAAGGCAAGAAGAGAATGACTAAGTCCGTCAAAATGCCCCGAGGGGACTGGCGGATTCAGCCATCAGAGGATACTCACTGATTCAGAGTTTGTCTGGAAATAGCATGGCATAAAATAAAAATACCAGTAGCGCCACGCTGACTATCAAGCCAATCCATTCGAACGCACTCATAACTCACCTCTGATAGCTTCACTTCCAGAAAGGAGCAAGCCGTCAAGGCTATTGAGTTCAATGGCATTCATAGCTTATCTATTCCCTTTGTATAGGTCACAAACAACCAGAATATGATTGCAACCGCTAATATACCAAGTAGATAATAGACTACGTACATCACATTACCTCCTGCTGCTTCCAACTCGTGTAACATCTGCACCCGATACATGTGTGATTTTTAGGATAGAGAGGTTCAGAGACAACACATTAACGTATGGATGACCGAAAATGCCGATAAACCTACCGTGGATATGGCTGGATACTATTCCATGCAGGGTGGACCTAGACAGATGATCCGCAGCAGCGATTCTGGGAATCTGCACATAAGCCGATGCAGGCGTGATATCAGGATCCAGCCCGCTATCCGAACTTTCCACAAGGCTTATTGGTATCTGGCTTTGCCTTATACCAGGATTTTCTTTCAAGAATGCCTGCACCCGGGCCTTGATGTGTTCAATAAGTAATTTGTTGGTCGGTCCCAGATTGGATGCACTGGAATCTGCCGCGTTGTATGGGGGCGTAGTGGCACTGGGCCTACCTTGGAAAAAGCCTGCAGAGGTGAACTGCTCACCGATCAACTTTGAACCCACCACACGACCGTCATAATGCACCAAACTACCATTGGCCTGACCAGGAAATACTGCCTCAGCTATACCAGTCATCCCCAGCGTATATACCAACCCTAGAAACAGGCAGGAAAGCAATACCAGCTTGATGCTTGTCCACAGCATTCTTATATTCACCAGCTATCTCTCCTTCCACTCATATAAGTAATACAACTTTTTACTGCCCAAAATCTTCTTTCCCTACAAATCCATACCTTTGTAAAATCCTTGAGGTATACCACCGTACTATTCCTTGAAATGTAGACATGCATTGCCCACACCTGCGTACGGCAAGGCGATGACGGGGAACCCAAGTACTTCTATCCGTCTGTATTGCCTGTATTGCCTGTATCCAATCATCTCAATGCACCGTCGACACCAAATGCAACGCGGTAACTATCATATCTATAAGCTTTATACCTACGAATGGAGCAATAAGGCCACCAAGACCATAGATCAGCAGGTTTCTACGTAAAAGCGTTGCCGCCGACGATGGTCTGTACCTCACCCCCTTAAGAGCCAAGGGTATCAATATCGGAATTATCAACGCATTGAATATGATCGCAGATAGAATAGCCGTCTGAGGCGATGTCAAATGCATGATGTTCAGAGCCCCCAAACTAACTACCTTGTGTCCGGATACATAGAGCGCTACAAACATTGCAGGAATAATGGCAAAGTACTTTGCGATATCATTGGTAATCGAGAAAGTAGTCAAAGACCCTCTGGTAATAAGGATCTGCTTCCCAACCTCTACTATCTCGATAAGTTTCGTGGGATTGGAATCCAAATCGATCATATTACCTGCCTCGCGGGCAGCCATAGTGCCTGTATTCATTGCGACTGCTACATCGGCATTCGCAAGCGCAGGAGCGTCATTAGTGCCGTCCCCCACCATTGCAACCATATATCCTTCAGACTTCATCTGACGAACATACTCCATTTTCTTTTCCGGAGTGGCCTCTGACAGGAAATCATCCACTCCGACCTCCTTTGCAATGGCTTCTGCGGTCACCGGATTATCACCGGTAATCATAACAGTCCTGATACCGGCAGCTCTTAAAGCTGCAAGCTTCTCTTGTATGCCCTCCTTGACAACATCCTTCAGATGGATTGCACCCAAAATCTTCTTCCCCTCAGATACGAGTAGAGGAGTACCGCCAGATCTGGCAATGCGTTCTATTGCCGCGCCCAGCGCCGGGTCAGTCTGACAACCTGTCCAGCTACAGACTGAATCTACTGCACCCTTCCTGATTTCCCGTCCCATATAATTTACACCGCTCATTCTCGTCTCTGCACTGAATGGAACAAACTCTACCTCATGTTCAGGTAGGTCAACTGCTCTAAGGCCATACTTTTCTTTGGCCAACACCACTATAGATCTTCCCTCAGGTGTCTCATCCGCCAACGATGACAACTGGGCAGCCTCAGCAAGGCTACGCTCAGATACCCCCGTGGTAGGTATGAACTCAGTTGCCTCACGGTTACCTATGGTAAGAGTGCCAGTCTTATCAAGCATGATCACGTTGGCATCACCTGCGGCTTCCACCGCTCTTCCAGACAGCGCGAGCACATTACGCTCGAAAAGTCTGTTCATACCAGATATACCTATAGCAGAGAGAAGGCCCCCAATAGTGGTCGGAGCGAGAGCAACCAGCAACGCTATCAAGACCGTAATGCCTACAGGAGACTTTGCATAGGAAGACAAGGGAGCTAACGTAACAACAACCACCAGGAAAATCAGAGTGAGCCCGGCAAGAAGAAGTGCCAATGCAATCTCGTTGGGTGTCTTGTATCGCTTGGCAGATTCTATCAGCTCTATCATCTTATCGA
>JAJZWK010000010.1 GCA_021846725.1 Actinomycetes bacterium
GTGATCTGCTTCGGCGCTAGCACGTTCAGCCGACCTCTTAGCCGAAGCAATTATAAAACCTATGAAAACACCGGCTGCTATACCAACTACAGCACCTATCAATATTCCTATAAAGAGATCAGCACTCATCGTAGGTGAACCTCATCATTGACTTATTACTCATGTAACTATTGTTGCACATGGGTGTATCACTAACCATAACAATCTATGCTATAAGACTTGGTAGATCAGTACACTAAGGGTGTTCATGGGTGTATTACTAACCGCAACAATCTATCTATTAGCACGTAGCACACAGATCAAAGCCGACATTGTGTTCATGGGTATATTACCAACCACGACACTCCATGCTATTCCGGTCAAAGCATACCTTTCTGGAGCAGACTTTCTCCATGAGGGACACATCAGGCATAGGGGCAATCCCAGGGCTATGGTGTAATACTGCCCTGCCTGCTGTAATATGAAGCGCACCAAACGGGTCACCTTCGACAAACAGCTCCCCTCCACCTATATCACCAGCAAAATGAGTCATCCCGATAGCAGAGAGAGAGGCATTTGCTCTTCTTGCCAACCCTGTATCGTACATACCACCTATATACGCCTGCAACCCTTCTTCCTTGCATATGGAGAGAGCACTAAGCGTATTGACTATTCCGCCCAGCCTTCCGGGCTTTATGCAAGCTACGTCCATTGCGTGCATACTGGCAGCCTTACATATACTATCCAAAGAGTCAAGAGACTCATCAAGACATATCGGCGTATCCATGGACTTAGCCAGCCGAGCAGTCCCATTGAGGTCACTTCGACAAAATGGCTGTTCTATAAATCCAAGACCCATCTTATCCAGATTTTTCAGTCTATCTACGCAGTCTGTACTATCATCTGTATACGAGCCATTAGCATCTACACATAATATGATTCCTGGAAAATTTGCTAACAGAGACTTGACAGGTTCTACGTCCCATGAAGGAGAAATCTTCATCTTGATACGCCTGTAACCTTCATCCACGTACCCACCAACTGTGTTTACAACCAAATCCATATCGCCAAAGACACCTACCACTACCCCAGCATCCACCAAGTCCCCTCTTGCTCCTATCCAATTGCCAAACGACTCTCCTGTGGACCGCAGCCACAGATCAATTATTGCCATCTCTATGGCGGAAATAGCCATGTGATTACCTGGCAGATTCTCGAATACTGCAGGTAATTCATCTGCGTACGGTAAAAGCCCGTCTCTTTGACCGCTCCATTCAATCAATCGTGGAATATAAGTTGCCTGCATAGCTTCAAACGCGCTATATGCCGATTCGGCTGCATACGTGACAGATGCCAAGGCTGCACACTCCCCAAACCCTACCATCAACGACCCTCCGGGTAACTGTGTCGTACGTACAGGCACATCGTATCTTGAGTCATTATCGTTTGCATAGACAGATAATTCGCCAGACCCTTCAATCCTGTATCTGGATAAATCAGAACACCTACTAGATAGCAATTGTGCATCTTCTTCGGTCGCGGTGATCTTTACAAGAGTTACTGGTCGCTCAGACTCTACACCATAGGAAGTATATACCGGCCTCTTCAAATGCAGATCAAGCAGATAGAGCTCAATTAAATGTAGAACCAAGGCTCAATTCCATATATGCTTGCTCACGTCTCTACACCACTGCAAGTACATAATTATATCTTTATCAGGTGGTATTGCACTACCATCACCACCGTAAGCGATTATGGATCGCATCTCCAAAAGAGAGCTATCAGGACCTGGAATAAAAGGAGTCGTTTTCCACCATCCATCCGGAGAAAGGCGTAGAGCCTGACGCAAAGCCACAAACCATAACTGAGGACGAATCAAAAGGGAGAGTAACAGCTTACGGGTGATCATGCTCGATCCGGTAGCTGTCGATAACGTCTACTATCTGGCATACGTGAACCTCCCAATACCGCGCCACCCCACAGCAGAAGCACCAATTAACGGCCCCTCCGCACCGAGGCCGCATGGCCGGATCACTGCACCTGATGTATATGCCATGCGTGATCTCCTGACAAGCTCTCTATTCGCTGCAGCAAAAAATCGCTCTCCGTACCCTAAAGCGACCGAACCTGCTATAGTGCAGAGACGCAAGTCGAGAAGGTTCATGACAGATGCCACACCCAGACCTACAAGCGTACCAGTGCGATCTATTACCTGCTCTGAGGCATCCTTGGGGTGCTTGCCGGTAATAATCTGTATAGCTGAACCAGAAGCTTCAGCTTCCAGGCACCCAAATGAGCCACAACTGCATTTACGTCCATCGGGTACTACAATCACGTGTCCTATATGACCTGCGTTACCCTCGCTACCATCCAAAAGACGGCCATCAAGCACAATGCCTCCACCAATACCGGTCGATACGACCATGGATATATAATTGTTCACTCCTTTAGCAGCACCTACCCATCCCTCACCAAGTGCAAGTGCTTTTGCGTCATTATCAACGAAGGTTGGCATCTGAACAACTTCTTGTACTCTTGACAATAAAGGAAATTCCCGCCACGAGAAGATATTCAACGGCGATACAGATCTGCCACCGACACTCATCGGTCCCACGCTACCGACACCACATGCAATAGGCATTGAACTGCCATAAGAGTCTCTATGGATCATAATGCTCTCGATCAAACGACGAAGTGCGCCAAACACCTCTTCTGGGTCATCACTGAAGGCAGGAGTAGCTACGTTGGCAGATATCAAGATACTGCCGGTATCGTCCACAATACCACATGACATTTTAGATCCCCCTATGTCTACAGCCAATACTGTGTCCACCACCAAACGACCTCTTAAAGAATAATGCCTGGGATAATCAGGATAATCATATTAAGATCATACATTCATGATACGCGCGTGGCTACTCAATGGGATTGCTAAATGGGATAATCAGGATAATCATATTAAGATCATACAACCTGGCTTCCTTTCCACGGATAAAACCGGGGGCTTTCGTGACACGTATATGTGAGCGTAAAGAGCGCTATACAATTTTCCATGGATAAAACCGGGGGCTTTCGTGACACGGATGTACAAACATTGAGTTACCGTTCCAAGTATAAATTCTAATTATAAATTAATGTCCCGCAAATAACCATAGGTTCCCACCAGCCAAATGATGCCTCTAACGGCATTGTCATCTTCAACGTAGCCAAACAGAACACACCTGATATACCCCGGGACTGGATATCGCAGCAAAATAGCGCTAGTCTGCTAATATGCGATGTCCTTGGTGTCAGAACATGGAAGACAAAGTGGTCGATTCGCGTCTCACTGACGAAGGGGAGTCGATAAGGCGCCGTAGAGAATGTATGAATTGCCGCCGCCGGTTCACCACATACGAAAGACTCGAGGATGCACCATTGTGGGTCATAAAACGCTCCGGCGCAAAAGAACCCTTTGACACGGTCAAGTTAACAAAAGGTATCATGGCGGCAACAAAGAATAGCTCTGTAAGCGACGAACAAATCGACCTCTTGGTTCAAGAGATAAAAGACTCCCTCAAATCAGCAGGCAAGGAAGTTAACTACAGCCAAATAGGCATCGAAGTACTGGAACGTCTGAGAGAGATGGATGAAGTTGCCTATCTCAGGTTTGCATCGGTATACAAGAACTTCCGTAACAGGAAAGATTTCGAACATGAAGTGGGGTTGCTAGAAAAAGAAGATTACCACCGCAATAAAAAGACAGACACTAGTAGCCAAATCGCCACAAAGATCAATAACAACAAGCCAGGCAATGGATGACATGGATCACCAAATGAGGGCAAGTTTACTAACGGCAACCGGGTGGTAACAAACCGTGACTGAGAAAGGGGTGCAATCTCCGGATAATAATGATGAGAACGGTGCTGGCACATCATACACAACGACAGCACGTGATATTCCACCAGAACGTGTCCTGGCAATATATGCTCACCCAGACGATCCTTTCATATCCTGTGGAGGTACATTAAAACTATGGGCTGAGCAGGGAAGCAAAATAGATATGATCATCTGTACCCAGGGAGAAAAAGGATCATATGACCCAAGTCAATCTACACAAGAACTGGCGGAGATACGAAGAGTTGAAATGGATAGAGCCGCAAAAGTAATTCAGTGCAATACGCCGATATTACTTGGATACCCTGATGGAGAGCTCAGCAATGGACTGGAACTCATTGAGGTATTAGTAGGGTACATACGTAAGCTAAAGCCTGAAGTAGTGCTCTGCCCTGACCCCACTGCAATAGTGTTTGGAGAAGAGTATATAAACCATCGTGATCACCGTATTGTAGGTATGGCTGTTCTGGATGCGCTATCACCTGCTGCTGCGCTACCGCTTTACTTCCCCAACAGAGGTAGCCCGCACAAAGTAAGGTGCGTATATATGACCGGTACGCTGGAAGCATCTATCAAAATAGATATTACCAATACAATCGATGCAAAGGTAGCCGCAATCAAATGTCATCAAAGTCAGCTAAAGGATTATCATGACATAGATGACCTAATTCGTACAAGAGCGCAAGAAGAAGGAAATGCAGCAGGGATGCGCTACGCTGAAGGATTCAGGCGAATCAATATAACCATTTAGTAAGTTGTCTCCGTAATGTCGCGACACTGTCCGGTGAATGAAAAGAGGTCACTGCCGACAATTCAGACATGTTTTGCAGCTGCCCACGAGTCGCCCTTCCCAATACTAACAGCGAGTGGAACGGTCAATTCTACATAGTCTCCAACCGATACAAGTACATCTCTCACCAATGGAATTATATCTCCATCAGATGGACATGCCTCTATCAACACTTCATCATGTACCTGCAATACCACCCTGGAAGAAGCGTCCATATCATGCAATGCCTTATCAAGGCGGACTAACGCCAATTTGAATAGATCCGCGGCCAGCCCCTGTGCTCCAGCATTGATAGCCTGGCGTTCCGCTGCTTGGCGCACTATTCTATTGTCACTCATCAGTTCCGGCAATGGCCTACGGCGACCGGTCAGCGTACGGGTATAGCCCAGACCACGTGCTTCAGCAATCACTCTATCCATGTAATTTCGCAATCCAGGAAAGGCTGCAAAATAAGCGTCGAGGATGCTCTTGGCTTCAGAGTTGCTAATAGCCAACCTGTCCGCCAGACCAAAGGCCTCCATACCATAGACGAGCCCATAAGAGACCATCTTGGCACGATTACGTAACTCTGGAGTTACCTTACTAGCAGCTATCCCGTATACTCGTGCCGCAATTTCAGTATGGACATCACGGTTCTCATGAAAGGCAGCGAGCAGACCGGGGTCGCCCGCAAGGTGCGCAATGATTCTCAGTTCAATCTGATCATAGTCTGCTGCAACGAAGTAATACCCACTTCCGGGCTTAAAGGCCGCCCTGATCTGCCTACCAATATCGGATCTGGCCGGTATATTGTGCAAATTGGGTTTGTCTGAGGACAGCCTACCAGTACGGGTAGCCGTCTGATGGAAGGTGGCATGTATACGCCCATCCGTTGATATCTCCTGGATTAGTCGCTCACCATAGGTAGATCTCAACTTCTCCATTTCACGATACTCCAGCAACGCATCTACTGCTGGGTGTTGATCACGTAACTTTTCAAGTGTACGGGCATCGGTAGAGTAGCCAGTCTTGGTCTTCCGTCCAGGCTGGAGAGCAAGGTAATCCTTGTCATAGAGTATGCGTCTCAACTCTTTGGTGGAATTAACGTTGAACGATACGCCGACCAACTTTTGCACCTTATCTGCCAACTCTGAAACTCGCTTGCTCAAGTTCATACTGATCTCACCCAGCGATTCTCTGTCTACGGCTATACCCACGTATTCCATGCGCGCAAGCACCTCTACCAGCGGCAACTCTACATCTCTGCACAAGTCCGTCATGCCTTCTTTAGCCAGTAACTGCTCCAAGTGTCTGGAAAGAATAAAAGTACATAACGTGTCAGCGGCTACACCACTAATAGAATCACTCAGATAAGCAGGCAGTTCGACAGAATGATCTTCCGAAGCTGCAGGCTCTATATCAGGCTTTCTGCCCAAGTACGTATCGCACAGACTGTCAATCGAATAATTACCGGAGCTGGGGTCAAGAAGATATGCGCCTATTTTGGTATCCATCCTCAATGCCCCGATGCTCAGTCCACGAGAGAGAAATTCACGAAAGAGCGGTTTACCGTCATGCACCACCAGGGCATGGGAAAATACAGGATGCTCCATCACATTAGATAAAAGGGTATTGTCTATATAATAAATATCGTGTACAGATTTATCTTGAGTAAGGTATCCAATGACCACACCCAATAAACCACTCTCTACTGTGATGGAACCCTCCAGGTCATCCACAGGAGTTGCACCTTCAGCCCATACCCCTGAGACCACCATAGTGCCATCGACATCAGTGGATGGGGAGACTGCTGTACGGCACGAGTTAGGGGATACAGCCACTATAGTGCCATCGACATCAGTGGACGAAGCAATGCGATCAAGAAGCTCTCGTACGATAGGCAATTTCGTGCTGCTATCTATCATATGAAGAGAATATCGAAAAGTAGTATGATCAGGTATAGGAATCGGAACGTCTGCCTGATTAGTGAGGTCTGCATTTATGTCAGTTGCCCCGGATGTGGTAGATGGTGCAGGCGGAGTAGATGATACAGATGATGTAGATGATGTAGATGATGTAGATGGTGTAGATGGTGCAGATGGTGCAGATGGTGCAGATGGTGCAGACGGAGTGGATGATACAGATAGTGCAAATGATACTGGAGGGGTGGAGGGTGCAGGCAGAGTGGATAGTGCAGATATAGCACTGGTTCCAAGACCATGGAGGACTCCATCCAACCTCTCCCAAAGTGATCGCATCTCCAATCGATCCCGCACCAGCTCTTTCAAGCCATCGTGATCATAGCTGCCTAAGGACATAGCTTCAATAGGAATTTCCACATCGAGATCACGCACAAGGATGGTTGCCTCCAGATTCTTCAATACCTGCTCTTTTGACTCAGCAAGAGAAGTGCTCAATTTAGCAGTGAGGTCGCCTAAATGTGCAAAGAGCGTCTCAGGATCTTTATAAGTCATTGCCAAGCGAGCTGCCGTCTTGTCGCCCACACCACTTACCCCTACAAGGTTGTCAGACGGGTCTCCCCTAAGTGATGCCATAAAAGGATAGAGAGCTGGAATAACGCCAGTCCTTTCGATAATCCCCTGTTCATCGTATATAACTACATCGGATATCCCCTTCCGTGTATACATAACTTTGATATGAGGATCTTCCACCAGCTGAAATGCATCCCTGTCGCCAGTAACAACAACTACATCACGGTTGGCATTACGGCATCTTGATGCCAAGGTGGCTAAAATATCATCTGCCTCGAATCCGACTTTATCGATTTGAGGCAGCCCCAAGAGCTCTACGAATTCCCTCACCAAAGCAAACTGAGGAAGAAGGATCTCGGGGGTCTCCGCCCTATTTGCCTTGTATTCAGATACTATCGTACTACGGAATGTAGGTTCTGGCCTATCAAAGGCAACTGCCATACCACCTGGTTGTCGCTCCCTGAGTATAGATATAAGCATAGAAATAAAGCCATACACAGCATTGGTAAACACTCCACCTGAGGTAGCCATATCCTGAGGAAGCGCATAAAATGCCCTAAAAATCAGTGAACTGCCGTCAAGCAGGTAAATTGGACGGCTTTCCATCTTACGGCTGTTGCCGATGCTCCCCATCTAACCTGTCTGGCCGCAATTCACCACTTATCACACGTTTGGCAACTTCACTCATACGTGTCCTCGAATCCATGGCAGTTTGCTGTATAAAACGAAATGCTTCCGGCTCGCTGAGCTTATACTGAATCTCAAGCACTCCCTTGGCTTCATCGACCAACTTTCTGGTCTGCAGCTTGTCTTCAGCTACTCCATTCCCCGGCAAGGAATCCTCGGCCTCCAGTGCCTGTTCCTCTTCGAAACGAGATACAGCCAGTGCTATAGCAGCGGTCAGTTCGCGACGCTGAAAGGGCTTTACCAGATACGCGAGCACACCAGCATCCCTGGCTTGCTCAATTAAGTCCCGCTGGCTAAAAGCGGTCAATATAACTGCTGGTATATTATACTGCTCTCTAATCTGACGAGCCACCTCTATACCATCCATTCCCGGCATTTTTATATCCAGTATTGCCAAATCGGGATGAGTATCCCGAACGATACTATCTACCTCTTCTCCCCTACCGGTCTCACCAACCACGATGAATCCATCTTCTTCCAGTATCTCACGCAAATCCAACCTTATAATGGCTTCATCCTCAGCAATAACCACTCGTTGTGCACTACCCACTATTCATACCTCCATACATAATCTTGACAACATACATCTATAAACTCCATATACTAGTAACCTACCCAGCAAATAATCATAAGTTCTCGTCAACTAGATAACGCTCATAACTAGCCGGATAACGACATGCTATTTACAGGATAGACCACCAAGAACTACAGAACATTACACCAACTGTTCCAACAGCGCGTCCTGGCGCGCTTCCAACTCCTTTATATGACGCAATAATGCAGAACGGGCGTTGTTTATCGCATCTGCATGCCTACGTGCTTCTGCGGCTTCACGTCCAGCCTCCGGCGTTTCGGATACCAACGAACGGAGGCGAGTTTCATCGGCAGTCTCTTGAAAAACTTGAATCTGCTCTTCCAATATTGCAAGCTCATCTCGAGCTCTTCTAAGCCTCCTGCTCGTGTCCTTCAGGGAACGCTCGACCATGAATCGTAACATAATATCTCAATTATACTACTTGACTACCATCCACCAAAACGAACAGTACATCGCTAACCGTAGAGAAAAACCATCTATATTATATATGACCCATAGAGACAGCGACTCTCATCCTTAAATCTACCTAACTCACTTTCCAAGCGACTCAATGGTCTGTACTGCAACAAACATCATAAAAGTGCTGCCAGTGGTATTAGATCTTGCCGGTAACCAATAAAGTGAACATTTAGATGCGTAAGGTACCGGTATCGTGCTAATGTACCGTCACATACGTAGTCGCGATTATATAAAGATAACTAAACAGCAAATTCAATGGACAGCATAGCAAGTATACTGAACAAGAAAGTTATATTCATCACCGGTGCAACCGGATTTCTCGGTACTGCGCTGGTGGAACGCTTACTGCGCTGTACAGACGAGTGCCAGATCGTCCTGCTTATCAGATCGTCTCCTCGTACGTCAGCACTACGGAGGCTGGATAAGGATTTGTTGAATAACGACTGTTTCGATCCGCTTAGAGAGCAATTGGGTGATCAATTCCACGATGTCGTATCATCACGGGTAACTGTAGTGGAAGGTGATGTTACCCGCCCAGGACTAGGACTTGATCAACAAGGCATGGAACAGCTGGCCAGATGCGATATAGCTATCCACTCTGCCGCTGCGGTAGCCTTCGATTCTCCCCTTGACAGTGCAATAGAGATAAACCTCCTAGGACCATCCAGGCTAGCTCAGGCTATCCGCGACGCATCCACATTACGAATGCAGCACATTGCCGAGACCCAGGCTACGCAGCAAATACAAGATGCGTCTACGGCAACGCATCTTATTTCTATATCTACCGCCTATGTTGCCGGAACCCATCAAGGTAACGCCGAAGAAGTGCTATCCACACAAGCCATAGCGCGTAACCGTTCCTCGAGGACGACCACAACAGTCACCACTGACGTAGACATAGAGGCAGAAATTGATTTTGCACGCAGACTCAGATCCGATCTACAGGCTGAATCACGCCGCCCAGAACGATTGAAAAACTTTGTATCGGCTGCACGTAAGGAGATGGGTTCAGCAGGACCTCATCTCTTGGCCGAACGCTCAGAACGCCTAAGACAGGACTGGGTAAAAGAGTCAATGGTGGAAGCTGGCAAGATGCGATCACAATCTATGGGCTGGCCTGATGCCTATGCATTCACCAAGGCCCTCGGTGAGAGGATGCTCACGCAACAGTACCAAGACATACCTATATCAATTGTCAGACCATCTATTATAGAATCTGCTATAAGCCAACCATACCCCGGATGGATAAGAGGCTTTCGCATGGCAGAGCCAATCATCATATCGTATGCAAAAGGACTACTAAAGGAATTTCCTGGCACTCCCGAAGGCATTATAGATGTCATTCCAGTAGATATGGTGGTATCTGCCATTCTGGCCGTAGCAGCACATGGCCCATCGTTACCCGAAAATGAACAACCCTCAATGTCGACACCTCTACGATCTGTCAGTACAACGTCACAAACCAATAACCCTCCTGTGGCTGTCTATCATGTTGCGACTGGATCACGCAATCCACTCCGTTATGGGACGTTGGTCGACCTGGTAAAAGAGTGGTTCTCGGCCAACCCCCTATATGATACCGATGGCCAGCCAATCGATGTGCCTGAGTGGTCGTTTCCGGGAAGAGGAAGGGTACAGACACAGTTGAAACGATCGATCAAGGTACTATCGTCACTGGAACGCATAAACAGTGCTATACCAGTACATTCATTTGGACAAGATCTCTCTGCTCGATTAGAGGAATCGCGCACAAAAGCACAAAGGGCGTTGACTTACGCAGAGTTGTACGGCGCATACACAGAGACAGATGCTGTGTTCATGGTGGATCGCCTACTCACTCTGTACTCCACGTTGCACGATGACGACAAAAGAGAGTACTGTTTCGATCCAGCTACCATTGACTGGGCTACCTACGTAAGACAAATTCACCTACCATCTGTAGTAAGCCATGCGCGAGTAAGAACATCTCCGACATCTACACGAAGCGTATCCAGATCTGGCAGAGCTTTGAAGGCCATACTCTCTCCCGATCGAGAGATGGCCGTATTTGACCTGGAAAATACACTTGTTTCAGCAAACGTAGTGGACTCATATATCTGGCTGGCTACGAGACACCTTAGTGGGTCAGACCGCTTGTCAGTTATATCAAAATTGGTCGTACAGCTACCCAGACTGATTGCGATGGACAGAAAAGACAGAGGTGATTTTCTGCGCACTTTTTACAGATTCTACGAAAACGCAGATATCGACGCACTGCAGAAAGATGCTTTGGAGTTCTTTCATTCTTACATCATGAACAGATCTTATCCTGCAGGTATTGCAAGATTAAAAAAGCATCGCAATCTAGGACATCGCACCGTACTAATCACCGGTTCTCTGGACTTTCTGGTTGCACCCCTGCAGCCGCTATTCGATGAAATCATATGTGCCAGACTGGATGTAAAAGATAAAAGAGCAACAGGAAGGCTTGCTTCACCGCCTCCCACCGGAGAGGCACGAGCGTTATTGCTGGCCAGGTACGCAGAAGCAAATGACATCGACCTGTCACAATCTGTTGCATATGGAGACTCGGTATCAGACCTGCCACTCTTGGAGTCGGTTGGTTTCCCTGTAGCAGTAAATGCGGATCAAAAACTATCCGCCATGGCCAAAAAACGTGGTTGGCACAGCGAGAACTGGAAGACTGCCGCCCCGCAGGCCAAACAGTTGACAGCAATTCCACCACTGTCCAATGGACAAAGTCTGACTGGTTTCCTGCTCTCCAGGGCATTTGGCATGATGTCGCAAGTTCGACAGGACAAAGCCAGGCAGGGGCCAGGTAGTCCGGATGCTGGTAGTGCTAGCACAATGCGGCACACGGCATTATACGATAGGTCTGACCAGATAGCACCCAAACTTGCTTCAGCAGAGGTAAGAGATACAAGAAAAACACCCAAACTTGCTTCAGAGGGGAGTGTAAATACCAGGAAAGCAAAAAAGACAGGAAGGGACAGCAGATGAAAGGCTTGCTGTTCGAGCGCAATATACCCCGTATTGCAGCTTCACGAATAATCTCCAAGCTGGCTGGTACTCAGAGAGGTGTCAACGTATCTCCGCTTAGGCTGCTCGATATAGACCAGCCTGCACTACCCGGTCCTCAATGGCAGCACATAAAACCAATCCTGGCTGGTATATGTGGTTCAGATATATCTCTACTTGAAGGGAAGAGTTCACGCTACTATGAACAACTGGTAAGTTTTCCCTTTGTTCCCGGACATGAAATCGTAGGAACTATCTCAGAATCATCTGATGGACAACGCGTTGTGATAGAGCCTGTATTGTCCTGTGCTGCCAGAGGAATCGACCCTCCCTGTCGCTACTGTGCTGTCGGAAATACCGGACAATGCATTAACATCACCGGTGGTCATCTACACCCTGGTCTTATGATCGGGTATTGTTCAGACACAGGTGGGGGATGGTCGGTATCAGGACTGGTAGCTCATGACAGCCAGATCCATCCTATACCGTCCGAAATGTCCGATGCAGATGCCGTCATGGTCGAGCCAACCGCATGTGCGATTCATGCTGCTCTATCTGTACCGCTAAACCCCGACTCTCTTGTAGGGGTGATAGGGAGTGGAACTTTGGGATTGACTGTCATAGCTGCACTCAGGAGATACACGGAAGTCGGACGCATTATAGCCTCTGCAAAGTATCCACACCAACACGACCTAGCTCTCAGCCTCGGTGCCAACCGGGCACCTGGATCGGACGAAATATCGAGGGCGATAAGACGCTCTAGACACTCGACTGTAGCCGGTATGACCATACAGGATGGAGCAGACATTGTATTTGACTGTGTCGGTAGCCGTCGATCTATAGAGCAATCGCT
Source organism: Actinomycetes bacterium (assembly GCA_021846725.1). Taxonomy (GTDB): domain Bacteria; phylum Actinomycetota; class Acidimicrobiia; order Acidimicrobiales; family JAMCPL01; genus JAMCPL01. Next base: position 12,729 of record JAJZWK010000010.1, read on the forward strand.
TGAGATACTGAGACCTGGTGGACACATCGTGTTAGTAGGAATGGGGTACAAGACAGCAATAGATCTATCCCCTTTATGGCATAGAGAGCTATCTATTACCGGCAGCTACACTTATGGAATGGAAGAGATCAACGGGAATACACGTAGGACATTCGATATGGCTATAGAGCTTGCCTACGAAGCCAATTTGGGGAGACTTGTCAGTGCAGCCTATCCGCTGGAAAGGTACGAGGAGGCCATTGAACACGCTTCCACAGCAGGCTCCAGAGGTGCAGTAAAGATAGTATTTGATTTGGAGCGAAAAGCACATAGATCATTTACCGCAACACATACAAGTCGACCGGAAAAACACGAATATGAGTAAGATAGTAATTTGTCCAGTAAACAGCACTCCGATGAACTACCAAGGCGCATCACTACCAGAAAATGAGTCGTCTGGCTGGCTGAAGTCTACGGTTATTGGTGAAACGGATAGATTATATAAGAGCAAAGGAGTAAATATTTGAGTCCAAGACCTGGCTACGTTCTGGAAGTAGATCGCACCACACCCCCAGTTCTATTCTGGAACGGTGAGGGCTACCTACTCGAAAGATTACCGCCTGAGCAAAGCAGGATCGTATACCCTCCCGACCCGCTCAAGCCGCTAGAGGATACGACAGAGCATATACGTAATGCACTATCTCACCCAATCGGAGACTCACAACCGCTCAAATCACTCCTTCACCCCGGCATGCGACTGACTATAGCGTTTGACGATGTATCGCTACCACTACCCCCTATGCAACAACCTGACGTACGCCAACTTGTGATAGAAGAGGTACTAGAACTGGCGGCGGATGCTGGAATAGAGGATGTGGCACTTATAGCTGCACTTAGTTTACATCGTAGAATGACTGAACATGAGCTTCGCCATGCCCTGGGTGATAGAGTATACGATGCATTTGCACCCTATGGACTTCTTATGCAACACGACGCAGAGGATCCTGACGGATTGGTCTTTCTGGGCACTACCAATCTGGGTGAGGAGGTAGAAATAAATAAACGAGCAGCTACATCTGACCTACTCGTCTATGTAAACATAAACCTTGTTCCGATGGACGGTGGTCATAAAAGCGTCGCTACCGGGCTTGCAAGCTATCGCAGCGTCCGTCATCACCATAATGTCGAGACGATGCTGAACAGCAAGTCGTTCATGGACATGCATCATTCGGAGTTACACAGCGCCAACTGGAGAATGGGTAGATATATAAGGGAACAGGGTATCAAAATATTCCAGATTGAGACCACCCTGAATACCAATACTTTTCCCCCTCAATTTTCCTTCCTTCAAAAAAGGGAGTGGGAATGGGGACCGAAAGACAGAGCTTCATTCATAGCATCATCCAAGGCCTTATCCATTATGGGCGACAGAGCAAGACGAGCCCTTTTCCATTCGATAAAGGCTCCACTGCAACTGACCTCAATTCAGGCCGGCGAGGTGGAGGCAGTACATCAGGTTACCATAGAGAACGTACTCAAACAGCAACTGGTAAACGTAGATGGTCAGACAGACATACTGACCATGGGTCTCCCATACATATCGCCATACAATGTCAATTCGATCATGAATCCGATCCTCGTAGCCTGCCTCGGTCTTGGCTACCTATTTAATATGTACATAGGTAAACCTCTTGTACGGGAAGGAGGTGTCGTCATCATGAGGCATCCCACCCCACTGGCTTTCAATACCGTTCACCACCCAAGCTATATAGATTTCTTTGAGGAAGTACTGGCCGATACCACAAATCCTGCCGAAATATCCAAATATGAGGAATCCTATGCCACCGACCCTTGGTATCGTGAGCTCTACCGCACTGGTCACGCTTACCACGGAGTACACCCCTTCTACATGTGGTATTGGACTGCACACGCACTCGATCATCTCTCCAGCGTCATAGTGGTCGGTGGAAATACAAAAGCAGTGAAACGGTTAGGGTTCAGACCAGCCTCCACATTGGCAGATGCACTCGAAATGGCCGAGGACAGCGTAGGTGGATCGCCTACTATTACCCACATACGAGTCCCTCCTCTGATGATGGCCGAAGTGAGCTAAGATCCACCATGCCACTTGACTTCCCCTTCAAGAAACCAACATGGCCTGTAAAAGTACCGGCTCCTCTGCCAAAACGTTCTACCGGCGTTGAATACAATACTTCGTGGTCAAGATCCCCCATTGCCTGCAAGCTGCGATCGACATATATAAAGGTTTTGTTGCGTCCGAGTATATATGCCGTCACCAGGCCATCAATCAGGGGGATTGACGAGCTTGATCTGGTCGATCCTCCAGTAATTTTCGTTGCCAACCACAGCAGCCATCTGGATACTCCACTTATCTTGTCAGTACTTTCAAGAAGATTCAACCAAAAAATCGCAGTAGCAGCAGCTGCAGACTATTTCTTCGATCGAACATGGAAAGCACACCTGTTTTCCCTGACACTGGGCGCAATTCCCGTAGAACGCAAGCGACCTGATCGTACATCTGCAAAATTAGCTATCTCGCTTATCCAAGATGGTTGGAACCTGGTCATATTTCCGGAAGGAGGGCGCTCACCTGACGGATGGCTACAAGAGATTCGCGGTGGCGCTGCGTACATTGCTGAACATACCAAACGTCCTATCATACCAATACACATAAGCGGCACCTATCAAATTATGTCAAAAGAGCGTTCTCGAATATCACCAGGCTCCACCAAGGTCACCTTTGGGCATCCCATAACGTACCCCGATAGTCAAAATGTGCGTCACGTCAATGATCTCATATACAGATCACTGGCGCGCCTGGCAGACGAATCCTGCACAGACTGGTGGAGTGCTACAAAACGGCACGCCAAAAACGAATCACCACCACTCAGCGGACCTAACTCTGCAGCTTGGCTACGAGCATGGAAATTGCCCAATCCCCGTAACGAGTCCAATATAGATACATAGACTGCGTAAGCAGGGACGACAGGGTCACTGAGCGCTAAGGGGTTCCCGAGATGGGGTCAGATAACCGATACCGCAGTTGTCTTGATAGTGGCCAAAAGATCAGTGGCATCTATGATCAGATAATCTTCTCCGGATATCTTCAATTCGGTACCACTGTATTTCGGATAAAGGACATCATCTCCCACTGATACCTTAATCTCTTCATCATCACCTACAGCAACCACTCTGCCTCGCTGAGGCTTCTCCTTCGCGGTATCAGGTAATACCAGACCGCTGGGAGTAACACTCTCCTCTTCCAATATACGCAGCAATACTCGACTACCGAGAGGCTGGACTCCTACATTCTCTTCAGTCATTTCTTCCTCCTACCGCAATCCTACCGCAATCCAAGCAAGCTGTCGATACGTGCCTTGTCAAAACCTATAACAGGCCTACCATCTATCTCTACGACCGGCACCCCCATCTGGCCAGATCGACGTATGAGGTCACGAGCAGCAGCCGGATCCCTACTCACATCCACCTCACGAAACGGAATACTCTTATCACGTAAATACGATTTTGCCCTCTTGCACCAAGGGCAACTCGGTGTAGTAAAAACAAGTACCTTATGCTGTCTCTCCTGCTTGGTAGCTGTCGATGTTGTCATAATGGTATCATCATCTCCTTTCAATTTGTTGCTTCCTGTATCTCCATTGTCTTTTCTTCTGAACATACTGATATATCAGCCTTTCTCTTACAACTCCCTATCTAGCCACGCCCAGTGAAATGTAGTACCAACCGTAGCTGCACTCAGGACAATCCAATCGTTGCCGACCGATCTATATGATTTGAGGATATCACCTCAAATATAATATCGCATGCATCCAGAATCCTAGGGTTTGCCAGTGAGTAATACGCCACATTACCGTCACGCCTAACAGCCACCAATCCTGCAGAACGCAACACTGCAAGATGTTGGCTGACATTCGGCATATGACAACCTATGTGCCCAGCTAACTCTCCTACAGACAACTCAGATTCACGAAGTGCATGCAGTATGGCCAGTCTCTTGGGGTCACTCAGTGCCTTGCATATGTCAGACTGCACCTGCATAACCGGATCGAGAGTATATTCCATAGTTTGTATTATATAGTATATGCGCACATGCGCAATCACTTATCTAGGATTTTATGTATTTTTGTCTTATGAGAACAAGTAGCATACGTAACATACCACACCCCGTACTAAGGAAGTTCCCCCGGCAAATAATAGTATGAAAATTAACCTACAGCAAAGATGCCTCTCAGGTAATTCACAGAATTACCTGTAATACTTTATTTTAGCCAGTAAGTGGTGTTTAATAGTATAAATGGGTTTTTACAATAGGCTTACTGGCTTACTGGCTAGTAATTGAAGTCTACTCAATGTATATTTGAAAGGAAGTGACGAATATGAGGATACTGGTTCTTGGAGGTGATGGCTACCTCGGATGGCCAACAGCATTATATCTGTCGCAACATGGAAACGATGTCGGAATAGTGGACAACTTTGTCAGACGCCAGTACGATCTGGAGATGGGTGTCGACAGCCTCGTGCCCATAGTACAAGCACAAACAAGGATCAGACGCTGGAAAGAGTTAACTGGCAAAAATATTGAATTATACATTGGCGACCTGACTGATGCACCATTTGTCGAACAGACATTCAGCAATTTTGAGCCAGATGCAGTAGTGCATTTCGGTGAGCAACGTTCGGCACCATATTCAATGATCGACCGCCAGCATGCCGTCTACACCCAACACAACAACGTAATCGGTAACTTGAATGTACTTTATACTATTGCAGAGCAGGATCCCACTATTCATTTGGTAAAACTAGGATCAATGGGAGAGTACGGATCTCCCAATATAGCTATTGAGGAAGGATTCATAGAGATAGAACACAAGGGCAGAAAGGATATTTTGCCATATCCAAAACAGCCTGGCTCTTTCTACCATCTATCCAAAGTGCATGACAGCCACAATATAATGTTTGCTTGCAAGATATGGGGACTCAGATCAACTGACCTGAATCAGGGTATTGTATATGGACAGTACACTGAAGAAACTGCATTACACGACGATCTGGCTACACGCCTTGATTATGACGCTGTATTCGGTACAGTACTGAACAGATTCTGTGTACAAGCGGTAGTTGGAAGACCCTTAACCGTTTACGGCAAGGGGGGTCAGACCAGGGGGATGCTGGATATACGAGACACGTTGGCCTGTATCGAGCTTGCTATAATGAACCCACCTTCCAAGGGAGAATATCGAGTATTCAACCAATTCACAGAATCCTTCTCGGTACTTGATCTGGCAGAAAAAGTTGCAGCTGTATACGGTAATGGAGTAGAAATTCAGCATGTGGAGGACCCGCGCGTAGAGGCAGATGAGCACTTCTATGAAGCTACTCATACCAAATTACTAGATCTCGGTCTGGTACCACATTTACTCACTGACGACTCCATTCAGCGACTTTTATCGTTGGCTGAGAGGTACAGTAACCGTGTAGACATCAAGGCTATCTCCCCTACAGTTAGCTGGAGACGTACTTCCAGCAAGCTGCTTACCAGTAATAATGCAACACACTAGTGGTCTGTCCCGTAAATAACATAATTTTACTCATATCATCGGAAACATCTCTATAGAAACATTTTCAAAGATATGTTTATTTGCGGGACTAACCACTTTCACTCACGCTTTTGTCCAATCGACATATAACCCGACGTGCATTGCAGGAAAATAACGGCTATCTTGGATAGGTGATGTCTAGTAATACCAATTCAAAAGCTCTAAAAAGAGCCCGCCAGAAGGAGGCTCGCAACAGAAAACGAGAGGCTGAGGCAAGGGCACAAAAGAGGCAAGCTACAATACGAAGGTTCGGTATTATTGGTGCAATTGTAGTAATAGGATTTGGTGTCTACGCTGCCTCTGGAGGATTCAGCTCATCGCATCCAAAACATAGCGTGAAACTGACTAACAAGTCAACCTCTACCACCACGGCTCCGTCTACCACTACTACTGCTACGGCTCCGTCTACCACCACGGCTCCGTCATCTTCGTCAGTCGTCAAAGCTCAGCAAGCTGCTGATGCTGTGGCTCAAAAGGCGGGCTGCCCCTCAAGCCCCACTACTCCATTGAAACCTATGAGCTTTTCAAGCCCACCACCAATGACTATAAACACTTCACTGAACTACACTGCGATCGTCAAGACCGATATAGGTACATTTGATATATCCCTCAATGCAAAGAGCGACCCTAAGACTGTGAACAATTTCGTCTTCTTGGCCAATAAAGGATACTATAACTGCAACGCTTTTATGAGAGTAATCCCGGGTTTCATGGCTCAGACAGGCAGTCGTAACCAGACAAACGGAGGGTCGGGGTCAGGTCCGGGTTACTCATACACAGGCAGTGTACCTCCAAAGGCACCCGCCGGTACGCCACAGTACCCAAATGGTTCTGTAGCAATGGCGAATTCTGGATCTACAAGTTCCAATGGTAGCCAGTTCTTCATAGTGGATGGTTCCTCCGGAAACAGTCTGCCCCCTGACTATACTCTCTTCGGTCATGTGACATCCGGCATGAGCGTAGTAAACAAGATAGTTGCTGACGGCAGTGCCAACGGTGTCCCACCAACAGTCACACACCGTATACTTTCAATCAAGATACAGTCTTCTTGATCAAGATTGATCAAGATTGATCAAGGTAGGTCAAGGTAGGAATGGTTAAGCTAACCTTCCTTGTTGGTCAGGCTACCTCCACCCTCTACCCCCTTCAGATGCCACATACCCAACGCAGCGTAGGAATGGATCTGCCTTGGTCAGGCTACCTCCACCTGTCGAAGTTCATCCATACTGACATCCTGACCATGTTTGAAGATCCTAACATTGCCATCACCATACACAGACCACTGCCCGGTCATATCCCTTACCAACATGGTTGCATTCTCCACTCCCACCACACAATGATCCGGAGCAGCTAAAGCTATTGACCTATGAACTTTTTCAGTCGACTCATGCCCAAAATCAGTGAGCACTACAATACCTCTCACTAGCCCCAAACCTACAGTCAATGCTCCCCCTCGCGTATCAATCATAGGATTACAGAGCACCATGGCACCGGCTCCCTCACCCACTATCACAGCTCCAGAATGCCAAGCGGTCAATATACTATCCAACGCTACCGAACGATGCAACACGGAACGCAAATGAGGTAATGATCCATTGCCAATCGATATGATACGTGCATCTCTAAGTACCTGGGCATAAGAACTGTCTTCAGCATCCCTCCTCGCAAGAATAGGGACACTATACAAAGATGCTCCAGCCTCTGCCCACCTGTTTCGTGCAATTTCAATCGAATGCTCGACATTTTGGTATGCAGCTGCAGTAGGGAGGAATACCACCCTGTCGCTCCCTGACTCCTTGAGAAGCTTGGAATCTATATCCGAGCGTCCATTGAAGTACCCTTCGCTACAGAATGCAATAGGACCACAAACTACTTCTGTGCTGCCAGCTTCCGTAATGTCTGGATCACCCGGCATCAGCATGTGCAGTACCTTCAGCATCAGTATCGGTACCTTCAGCATCTACCGAATTTTCCCCGCTATCCTCCCCTGTACCCACATCCCCACCTATAGCTGTGCTGCCTTCATCGGTTTTATCGTAAGGCTCGCTTTTCTGCACATCGCTACCGTACTCGTCACTGGGATGATCCCCCAACCCTCTGAGCCATGCAGCCAAATCTCCTGCCTGTTCACCATTCGCAGCAGATTCCAGTCCAATTCCACCCATCATACTTGCATTCGGCAGATACGGCTCTCGCTGCTGGTATACGTCCATACCTGTACCCGCAGGAACAAGTTTGCCTATTATGACATTCTCTTTCAAGCCATAAAGCTTGTCACTTTTACCTTCAATAGCGGCCTCCGTCAAAACACGAGTAGTTTCCTGGAACGAAGCCGCGGCCAACCAGGAATCCGTAGCCAGAGACGCTTTGGTAATACCCATAAGCTCAGGTCTTCCCTCAGCTACCTTCTTTCCCTCAAGGGCAAGAGCTTTATTGGTGACCTGAAAATTGTGTGAATCTACACGCTCACCAGGTAAAAATGTAGAATCACCGGGATCTACCACAAGCACTCTCTTGAGCATTTGACGCACGATTAACTCTATATGCTTATCGTGAATAGATACTCCCTGATCCCTGTAGACATTCTGTACCTCATCTACAAGATACTGCTCAGTCTGCCTAATTCCCATCACTTCAAGTAATTCCTTGGGATCTTTCGGGCCATCTACCAGAGCATCACCTGGCTGTACCTCTTGACCATCAGATACAAGCAAATGAGTACGCGGTGGCATCAGAACAGATTCCTCCACTCCATCATCACCGATAAGAGTTACAAGGCGACCATCTTCGGTATCCTCTACACGTACCACTCCGGCCCTGTGAACCAGATTGGCAGCACCCTTCGGAGTGCGAGCCTCGAATAGCTCTACTACTCTGGGTAGACCATGTGTAATATCTTCACCGGCAATTCCACCAGTATGAAATGTCCTCATTGTTAACTGAGTTCCAGGTTCACCAATAGACTGTGCTGCTATGACACCTACTGCCTCTCCTATTTCGACTGGGCGGCTGGTAGCAAGCGACATCCCGTAACAGCGAACGCATATACCATTTTGAGAATCACATGTCAAAGGTGAACGGACCCTCACCCTGGTAATCTGCTTATCGTTACGCATTTTTTCGAGTAACGGCAAATCTATGATCTCCCCCTTACTGGCCGTAGTACCATCTGAAAAGTGAACATCCTCTGCAAGATATCTAGAATATATCCTTGTCTCGAGGTACGCCCTCTGATGGGCTTCGTCTGCAATAATGCCTTCCACCCATATTCCTCGTGTAGTTCCACAATCCTCTTCACGAACTATCAGCTCTTGAGATACGTCCACCAGTCTCCTGGTCAAATAACCGGAGTCTGCGGTACGTAAAGCAGTGTCAGCCAGACCTTTTCTGGCTCCGTGGGTGGATATAAAGTATTCCAGAACAGACAACCCCTCTCGGAAAGATGACTTTATAGGCCGTGGGATCATTTCACCACGTGGGTTGGAGACCAACCCCTTCATTCCAGCAATCTGCCTTATCTGCTGAGGATTACCACGTGCACCGGAAACAACCATCATATCAAGTGGATTAAACGTCATACCAGCAAGTGTCTTCTCCATGGCTTTACCTACCTCAGAGGTTGCTGATGTCCAGATCTCCACCTCTTTCTGACGCCGTTCATCGTCGGTAATAATTCCTCTATCAAACTGAGTTTCCGCCTTACTGGCTTCACGCTCATAATTATCCAGTATGGCCTGTTTCTCTGGAGGAATAGGTATATCGTTAATAGATATGGTCAACCCTGACTGAGTTGCATACCTGAAACCCAACGATTTCAACTTATCAAGGCTCTCTGCAACAATATACTTTGGATACTGATTGACCAGTTGCTCCACTATCGTACCTATAGGGACATTCTGCTTCCCCACTATGGTATTTACAAAAGGAAAACCCCCTGGCAACGCCTCGTTAAAGAGTACCCTACCTGGCGTAGTATCCAGCATCAGGCGCTCTCCAGAAGATGGGTCGATGCCTAAAGAAAGTGCAACCGACTCGTAAAGCTCCGTCCCAACTGCAGGGACCAACCTAATCTTGGAATGCAGATCCACTGTAGCATCATCAAGGGCTCTTACGACATCAAATACATGGCGAAATACTCTACCCTCCCCCAAAGCACCTTCCTTTTCAATGGTAAGGTAATATATACCGAATACCATGTCCTGGGTAGGCACAGTAATGGGTCTTCCGGTAGCAGGCGACATGATGTTGTTCACCGACAGCATAAGCACTCTGGCTTCTGCCTGAGCCTCAGATGACAGTGGAAGATGCACAGCCATCTGGTCACCGTCGAAATCTGCATTGAATGCTGTGCACACCAAGGGATGAACCTGTATCGCCTTGCCTTCGACCAGCACCGGCTCAAAGGCCTGTATTCCCAACCGATGCAATGTAGGTGCCCTGTTCAAAAGAACAGGATGCCCCTTTATTACCTCCTCGAGTACATCCCACACCTGAGGACGGCGTCTCTCTACCATCCTCTTTGCTGATTTGATATTCTGAGCCAGCTCAAGCTGTACCATCCGCTTCATTACAAATGGTTTGAATAATTCGAGAGCCATGAGTTTCGGTAACCCACACTGGTGCAGTTTTAGGGTCGGTCCCACTACGATAACCGAACGACCTGAATAGTCCACCCTCTTACCAAGTAGATTTTGGCGGAATCGCCCTTGCTTTCCCTTCAGTATTTCAGAGAGACTCTTTAACGGACGATTACCTGAACCCATTACCGGACGTCCACGACGTCCGTTGTCGAATAATGCGTCTACAGCTTCCTGAAGCATTCGCTTTTCATTATTTATAATGATCTCCGGTGCACCAAGATCAAGTAACCGCTTTAACCGATTATTCCGATTGATTACCCTCCTGTAAAGATCATTTAAGTCGGATGTGGCGAACCGACCACCGTCAAGCTGTACCATAGGGCGCAAATCGGGTGGAATAACTGGCACAACGTCAAGTACCATAGCCCTAGGGTCATTCACCCTGTTTCCTTCCTCGTCTCTTCGATTAAATGCCGAAATGATTCTAAGCCGCTTGATGGCTTTCTGCTTTTTTTGCACTGATAGTGCGCGACTGTCATCTATGCTTGCGATGATTTCACGCAACTTACGTTCCTCTTCATCAAGATCAATATTCTCCAAAAGCTTGACAACAGCTTCGGCCCC
>JAJZWK010000102.1 GCA_021846725.1 Actinomycetes bacterium
TTCAAGAGGAGACTCTTTGGCGCTGTCAAGATTCGCTGCTGCCAGCAATACTGCAAAGTACATCGTCTTTTGCGGAGTTCACTTTATGGCTGAGGCGGCTGATATTATCACAAGGCCGGATCAACAGGTGATCTTACCCGATCTGAATGCAGGATGTTCAATGGCCGATATGGCAGATACTGAAGATGTCGAATTGGCCTGGGAGGAGTTCTCACGTGTGGCTGATATAGATCATTTTGTACCTATCACATATATCAATTCAGCGGCCAGTCTGAAGAACTTTGTCGGACGCAGGGGTGGTTCTGTCTGTACGTCTTCCAATGCGCGAGCAGTGCTTTCTTGGGCATTGGGGTCGTCGAGAGGAAGTGATTCCAAAAAGGTACTCTTTGTGCCGGACCAGCATCTCGGACGTAATACCGCCTTTCAGCTTGGATATGAGGCACAAGATATGGCAATGTATGATCCCAGACTTGACAATGGTGGTCTTGACGAACAGGCAATTAAAGAGAGTACCGTTCTTCTCTGGAAGGGACATTGTTCAGTACATCAACGTTTTACAGTAGATCAGGTAGAATCGTTTCGTGATGCACATCCAGATGGCATAGTGGTAGTCCATCCAGAATGTCCTCATGAAGTAGTAGAGCTTTCTGATGCAGTTGGCTCGACGGACTTTATAATAAAAACTATTGATCAAGCCCCTGAAGGCACGGATATAGCTGTTGGAACCGAAATCCATTTGGTCAATCGTCTGGCTAACGAGCATCCAGACAAGAACGTAGTATCACTAGATCCCCTGGTCTGCCCCTGCTCTACGATGTTTAGGATTGATCCACCGCATCTCTGCTGGGTACTGGAGGGGTTGGTAGAGGGAGAGGTTCGAAATAGAATTACTGTAGAGGAAGAAGTGGCTGAAGGTGCACGACTAGCGCTAGACAGGATGCTGTCTATTTCCTAAAAGTGTTTATTCGCTGAGTCTCTGAATAGGATGGTATTATCCGGCCAGCAATAGGCGTAATTTCACTGGAAGAACCCATGAAGATGGAGGTGTATTTGGGGCATCTCCAATGGTGTACCTATTTGCATATAGGTTGCGAACAGTGTGCTATGCTCTGTTTTATGGCTACCTTTATCATGTTATCTACATTAGGACCAGATGGTATGGCTACACTGAAAGCCAACCCCAGGAGATTGCTGGAAGTAAATTCCGAAGTATCCGAGATGGGAGCAAAGGTGTTGCAGCAGTGGGCAGTCAGCGGGCAGTACGATTTTTGCACAGTCCTCGAAGCCCCCGATCTGGAGACTGTCATGAAGGTGGCAGTTTCACTCGGTGCACGAGGTACCCTGAAGACTCAAACTCTAGCTGCTATTCCTGTGGATAAGTTTCTCAATGCGGTAGAGGGTTAGTGTAGTCTCCACAAATAACCATGGCCCCACCAGCCAGATGACACCCCTGACTTGCCGGATAACGTCACGCTATTTACAGGACGCTACATTAGTGGTCAGTACCACCAAAGTCCTTGATGTCGTCTGCTTGGTCGTATTTCTTCTGCACTGAATGTCCCGGGTAGGATGGCTCCATCTGATATGCGTTTAATCTTGTAGCCGTTGTCTTCTATGGCTGAGATTTCGAAGCCGCGCGACCATGTACCCTGATACCTGTCGCGTACTTCGACATGTAATCCGATCTTGAGTTCGACTGCTTCAGTTGAGTCGTCCATAATGCTTATTGAAGGATTGTCCTGTTCATAACTAAGAGCAATACTACCCGCGATCATATGATATTGGTATCGGCATCTTGAATTATAAGTTTAGTAGCGCTACCTTGTCCGCAGGCGGGTATCTAAATAACCTTCCAATGCCACCTTACCCAACAGGTTCAATTCTTCTGCAACGGGACCTACTATTTCATGGAGTGCACGTGCTAACTGCCCACCCAGGATCAGTTGTAGGCCAGCAACGGCTTCAGCAGAGATATGCGATCCTTTCCGGCAGTGTTCGCAGAGTAATCCACCATCGAGAATACTGAATGCCACCAAATTTTTCTTGGTGCCACAGTTTGCACACTGATTCACGACTGGTGTAGCACCTTCCAGCGCTAAGGTCTTGAAGAAGAACGCGCCTTTTACAACAGGAGGATTATCCTGGTCGATGACGTTTATGGCACCCAGGAGCATCCTGTAGAGAGCTGAGTCATTATGATGTTCCAGAGAGAGCCGATCCACCACTTCCAGTAAGGCTGCAGCCTGGCTAAGTCGATCATAGTCTTCCTTGACCGCTTGGAATGGGTTGAGCACCTCTACCTGCTGTACTATATCCAAGTCCCTGCCCTTCCAGCACATAATTGAGAGGTGTCCCAGGGGTTCCAACCTGCCACCGAATTTGGATGTGGTCTTCCTCACTCCTTTGGCAACCGCACGTATCTTCCCATGTTCTTCCGTCATAAAGGTGACGATTCTGTCAGCCTCCCCCAATTTAATAGTTTTCAGCACTATGCCGCGGTCATGATAGCTTGGCATTTTCTCAGTATCGTACCACCATACTGTTAGTCACCACCATACTGTTAGTCACTAATCATCCGAAGTGGCTTTGGCAAGAAGATCCGCAAACTTTATCTGAGCTGCTTCCCGTCTGGTCGGAATGTGCTCAGTGGGAACGTCCACCCTTTGGTATCCTCGCAGTACACGCCTGGCAACACTTGCCTTATGTACCTCATCTGCTCCGTCGTAGATTCTGGCTGCACGAGCTGCCCTGTACATAGCCTCTAATGGCATATCAGAGGAGAAACCGAGCCCACCGTGGACCTGTATCGCCCTATCGATAACGTTATACAGGGTCGCCGCTCCATGGTACTTTATCATTGCTATCTCTACTCTTGCTGAAGATGGATCCTCCATATCCATCTTCCAAGCGGCATAGAGTGTAAGCAATCGCGAAGAGGTGATCTCAGCCATGCTTTGTGCAACGAAATCCTGCACCATTTGCTTCTCTGATAGGTAAGAACCATGGGAGTAGCGTGATACTGCCCGTTCGCATAGCATGTCGAAAGCCCTTTGAGCTTGTCCCAGCCATCGCATCGCATGATGGATGCGTCCAGGTCCCAATCTTGCCTGGGCGAGTTTGAAACCGTCTCCTTCTATGCCCAAAAGGTTGTCCAGGGGAACACGGACATCCTCATATATTATCTCCGTATGCCCCCAAAAACTCCCGGTAGACACATGGGGATGCTCCATGGTAGGAACGTCGCGCACTATATGAACTCCTGGCGTATCTGTGGGAACGATAATCATGGAGCACTTGTTGTATGGGCCTGCATGTGGGTTGGTGACACACATAACGATTAGAAAGTCCGATATGGATCCATTGGTAGTAAACCACTTATGTCCGTTGATGACCCACTCGCCTCCATCTTTTACAGCCGTGGTCTCCAAAAGGGTGGGGTCAGATCCGGCGTTGCCCGGCTCCGTCATGGAGAAACCGCTTCTTAGCTTGCCATCAAGAAGCGGATACAACCACCTCTCACGTTGATCGGTGCGTCCGGTCTGCTCTGTAGCTACAGCTATGAGCTCTGCATTACCTGAATCGGGTGCATTGTTGCCAAATGCTACTGGAGCCAGAAACGATCTTCCTACTACTTCATTCAGTAGACCCAATCTGACCTGCCCATAGCCCATGCCACCCAGTTCGGGCGGAAGATGGGCTGCCCATAGACCCATCTCCTTCACTCTTGCCTGGAGGGGACGAATCGCCTCCAGATAGGTATCGTAGTCTATATCAAGAGTTTCCAGGGGGTATATCTCTTGCTCTATCAGTTCTCTTGCTTGATCCAACTGCCTTTGAAAATCAGGATCGGTCTGAAATGTCCATGCCATGGCTATATGCTACTCTCACTGCATAGCTTTTGCCACTGGCACTAGGTGCCTGGCGTTTTTCGCTGGATCGTGCATTGTATGCCATGCCGCTAGCGACCGCGTTGGTTGCGATAGAGGTCTATCAGGCGAGCAGTAGCGGCATCGACCTCGTTTTCCCTATCCTGCGATGCAACCTTATCTTTAGCCAGCAGCGGAGTCAGACGAGCAGCCATGGCCTTTCCCAGTTCGACTCCCCACTGATCAAATGAGTCTATTCCCCAAATACACCCCTCTACAAACACTGTATGCTCGTAGAATGCTATCAACTGACCGAGCACAGCGGGAGTCAATTTTTTCGCCACTACAACCGTAACAGGTCGATTACCAGGCATGACCTTATGGGGCACTATTGCCTTACTTACCCCCTCTGCAGCAACTTCGGAGGCATTCTTCCCGAGTGACAACGCAGCCGCCTGGGCAAGGCCATTGGCAAACAGGGCATCATGCTCATCACCGATATCCCTGACTGGTTCGCTGAAAAGTATTATATCTGCAGGGATGAGTTTGGTTCCCTGATGCAATAGTTGGTAAAAGGCATGCTGCCCATTGGTTCCTGGCTCTCCCCAGAATATTTCTCCTGTTTGAATCCCTACCGACGTACCGTCGAGCCGGACAGACTTACCGTTTGATTCCATGGTTAGTTGTTGGAGGTAGGCAGGAAAGCGTGCCATCCTCTCGCTATATGGCAATACAGCATGGGTCTGGGCTCCGTGAAAATTATTGTACCATACATTCAGCATTCCCTGTATTACCGGCATGTTCTTTGAAAGAGGAGCGGTACGGAAATGCTCATCTATGCTCCGAAAACCAGTGAGGAAATCGGTGAACGCTTCTTTGCCAATAGCTATCATTAGGCTGAACCCAATTGCTGAATCGACCGAATAACGTCCTCCTACCCAGTCCCAGAATTCCAACATAGTAGAGACATCGATCCCGAAA
>JAJZWK010000103.1 GCA_021846725.1 Actinomycetes bacterium
CGCCTCAATCTTACAACACAGTAACCCGCCACAGCGTAAATACCTGCCTCCAACACGGAGCCTACCGCGACCAGCAATAGCCATTGCCTAGTAGCAAATACAACCGCTGCTATGACCCCAGAGCTGACCCCAAGCACAAGGACAGCAACCCAGGGAACGGCTTTCATATTCAGTTTTGCAAACACTCGCGGCAAGATACCCTCACGTGCAGCAGCATAAATGAACCTGGAAGCTACCAAGAAACCGCCGTTGAACGTATTCATCGCAGCAACCATCGTCGCACCCAACATCCAAATCATCCCTGCTTCTCCAAGTGCAGCCTTCCCGAGCAACAGCTGCGGATACGCACTGTCGTGCATGGTAGTACGTGGAACAGCATGTGCCAGTGCAACAGAGAACACTCCAGCTACGATAAATAAGATAGCAGGCGCTATAAACAGAGCCCTGGTGATGACAGCTGGTTTGCGTACCTCCTCAGCGGCAGTAGTCACCCATTCAAACGCGGCATACAGAAATACTGCAAATATAAGAGCTTGCACCCCATGAAAAATCCCTTTGTGGAACAATCCCAGAGGATAATTATAGCTACCATGAGTAGTAGCGATTGCTACTACCGATACGACGAAGGTAGATACCAGTACTATCGATGTAACAATGGTCTGCACAGCTCCTGCCATACGTACACCAAACAAGTTACCGCCGACAGCCAGCACTAGCAACAGTACGATCCACCCGTAAGCCGCTATTGAAGGGCCTCCAAGTACGTGCTGGATAGCCGAACCAATAAGAAAAGCATCGGCGGCAATTACCAGTACAACACTGGTAAGGTAAGTGAAGGTAGTAATCATCGCCTTGCGTTCCCCCATGGCACTGGTCATGTACAACCTAATACCCGCGGCAGTAGGATAAAGTCCATTGAGCTCAGAAAATAATCCTGACACGATAAGAACGAGAAACCCAGCTATCAATACCGCCAGCCAAGCACTGACCCCCACAGTATAAGCAAGTATAGAGACAACAGCTATATAGTCGATAACCGCAAAAGCCAGCCCAGTACTGGTCATGGTAGCTCCGGTCAGGCTCAATGACCTCCGCAGATGCGAGCTGGAAGATGTACTACCCGATGTACCACCCGTCATATCTACCGACCAACCTTCAACTGGACACACCTGTATACCGCCTACAGATTATCCTGTCATTGTCCATTATCCTGTCAGTCCGGCCATATAACATATGATATGGCATCGAGTCGCATCACATCCTCTTGCGATCCTTGCACCTTGATCTCTCCCCTCAAATACTTTTGCACAGGATTCAGATCCCCCCAGAACATATCACAGAATGTCTCGGAATCGGTGGTCACAATAATATCAGGAACACCGTTGTGCCCCTCGCAATAATGAACGATCTCCCCGTGGTCTACGTCCATGGTGAACTTCAATCCATTGTCTTCGCAGTTGAAATGAAGCACCTTTGACCAGTCTCTCTGCATTTTGCGCAACCTCTCATTCGAATTGCACGTATTCTGATAGTCTTTTAATGCTTCATCCAGTTCTTCCCAATCAGCCAATTACTACCTCCTCTAGCTACACAACCAACTTGCCCATTCGTCTATCGTCACTTTTGCGGCCTACGACGTACCCTCTTGGTGGCTTCGACTGAAGGCCCCTTACCAGAAAGCATATCGCTCATTGCAGCCGACAATGCCTCTATCAGAAAATCAATCTCTTCAGGCTCTATTATCAGGGCTGGCATTATCCGCATCACGGATGGCTCGTTACCGGAATATATGGCAAGAACCCCATGATTTGAAAGATTATAAGACAGCCTTGGACCCATAGAGTCATCTGAGAGCTTGAGGCCGGCCATCATCCCTCTACCTCGTACTTCAAGTATGGCTTCAGGGTACTCACTTTGCAGCCTGGAAAGCCCGGAATGCAACAGGGTGCCCATCTCGGCAGCATGCTCTACTAAGCCAGTACTCTCGATGATCTCTATTACCTTGAGCGCGACTACACAGGCAAGATCTGACCCCCCGAAAGTAGACAGATGTATAAAAGGATTCGGTATGAGGAACTCCCTAAGTTCTTCCGTAAATATAGTCGCTGAGATTGAAACCATAGAGCCACCGAGAGACTTGGCTACCGTCATGATATCAGGAACCACTCCCTCGTGCTCACAGGCAAACCATTTTCCCGTCCTACCGAATCCAGTCTGTATCTCATCAAGCACCAGCAATGCCCCGTTATCTGTACACAACTCCCTCAGTCCACGTAAATATCCGTCCGGAGGTACCCTGATCCCTCCTTCACCCTGTATCGGCTCGACCAAGACGGCTGCAGTGTGAGAATCTATTACAGCAGCCATTGCGTCCAAATCACCATAGTCTACCTTGACGAACTCAGGCATAAGTGGTTCGAATGGCAGTCTATAGGCATCTCTTCCTGCAGCAGATAGAGCAAAACCGGTGTGGCCATGATAACCATTGACAGTATGCACTACACGCGCCCTACCAGTGGCCCCACGAGCTAATTTGAGTGCAAAATCTACCGCTTCACCACCACCTGTACCAAACATCACACAAGACAGCTCGCCGGGCGATACTTTAGCAAGCTTTGCAGCCAGGTCTGCTTTCTCCTTGGAGCACAAGAGGAAGTTGCCGTGATCGAACCTATCCACCGCTTCGTGCATAGCACTGACAATCTCCGGCCTTCTCCGACCAACGTTGAAAGAGCCAGCCGAAGTAAAGCAATCCAACAATCTACGGCCATCCGCATCGTATACCCATACTCCATCTCGCTGAGACTCTATAATGTCTAGCCCCGCAGCCCTGAGTACACGTACTTTTTGCGGGTTTATATGCACGGAGTACTTATCCAGTGCTAGCTGTTTCTCTGATTCCATTTGTCTAGTTAATTCTCTGATTCCATTTGTCTAATTAACATTTGCCCGATGCAACTTCACCTCTCCACCTATCTACTAATTATATCCCACCTGGTGACCTTTCCTAAAAAATACCATACACATCCGACAAACTCCGTTTGGAACTTATATCATAGTGTATAGATATGTGTGACACACTTTGTTTGATCACCGAAGACGGTACTTTCTTCGCAAAGAACTCAGACCGGCCAGTCGGAGAAGCACAAACACTTTTTGCCGCGCACGAACGCCCACCAGACTTTGGTCGCCACTCCCTACCTGTACAGTATATAAACATAGAAGATGCTGGATCGCTGCCATGCCTCCTATCCAGACCTACATGGCTATGGGGTGCAGAGCATGGAATAAACTCCAAACGTGTAGCTATTGGCAACGAAAAGATATACACGATAGACGACCCCTACGAAGTACCATCAGCTCTTATAGGGATGGATCTGGTGAGGCTGGCGCTAGAAAGAGCTTCCAGCGCAAGAGAGGCAGTACGGGAGATAGAATGGCTACTCGCTGCATACGGACAGGGCGGTATAGCAGACAGGCAGGCGATGGAGCCCTACTGGTCGTCATTTCTGATAGCCGATCCACATGAAGCCTGGATCGTAGAAACATCTGCAAATACATGGGCTGCAAAGTGCATAGACCGTGAAGAAGCACCAACGGCGATTGCCTGCATATCCAATAGGGTAACTCTCTCTACAGACTGGGATATCGCCTCGAGCACAGTGCCGGTAGGCAGCGATTTTGACGAGTGGCGCAGCAAAGACGCACCCACTGCCCATGCAGATGTACGCCTACAATCTAGCCGTAAGTTTCTGGAATCAATTAGCAACAATCCTGAGAATACCAGCAACAGGAACAGCACCAGCAATATCACATCAATAAAACAAACCGCCTCTTCATTCGCCGCCCACTTGCGTGATCATGGGACAGGACCTTGGGGAAATCCGCTCACCTCAGCAAGCCAAGCAGTCCCCCCGCCTGAATACTCTCTCCCCGATGGAACTGGAGTAAGTGTGTGCATGCACATTCGCAGCTACCAGGTCACTGCCGCATCTATGATCACATTCCTGCCCGCCCAAGAAACTACTCCAGCCCTATGTTGGGTAGCTCTGGGTAGCCCCTGCTGCTCTGTCTATGTTCCGGTATTACCACCTGATGTACTGACGGACAGACCTTTGCACATACCGGTAATACTTGAGCAGGAAGCAACCTGGAAACGTTTCGACGATCTCCGCCAACTGGTAGAAGATGACCCACCAGCAATCACGGGCGTAAGGAATATACTTCATCCACTGGAAAATACCTTATGGAATGAGGCACCCCAGTTGGAAGCAACAGAAAATGCATGGAACTCCTTCTACGATACTGCTTCATCTGCGCTCCTGAATGCGTTTACCGAGCTTGGCGTATAGACTGCGGGCTGACAACTGCTCATTATCGCTAAGCACCGCCCATCGCACTCCGCTTCCAACAAGTGCCGAAAAAGCCTCAGCATCACTTATCTGCGCATCGGCTGCCAATCTGTCCAGCGAGCCAGCCCATGTAACCGGAAGGCCATTCGATACGATCTCACGTGTAATTGTCAAATCCGCTTGCCATAGATTGACTGCGGCTCCGGCTTCCCTAGCCACAGCGATACTGCTGGACATAGAGCGCTGCGAGCTACCTGATCCGATCCAGGCTTCGATATTCTCATTCACCAGCCGCCTAGCGCATTCTGCAACAAGCATGCGCCTCTCGTGAGCGTATAAGCAACCTACTCCGTATGCATCATCCTCCTGCAAACTTCTCGAATCGCCCGTACCTATGCCAGCTATTACCCTA
>JAJZWK010000011.1 GCA_021846725.1 Actinomycetes bacterium
CACCAAGTATGTCTCCCTGGAGGGCTTCAGGGACACTTACCTGAATTTTGGAGATGGGTTCCAGCATGACAGGTCCGGCATTGGCCAATGCTTCCCTGAATGCCAGTGCTCCTGCCATCTTGAAGCTGAGTTCGGATGAGTCTACGGGGTGGTACTTGCCGTCATAGCAAATTACGTGTACGTCTACCACCGGGTATCCATAAACTCCTCCTTGCATCATTGATTCTTCTATGCCCTTTTGCACTGCCGGTATGTATTGCTTGGGAATAGCACCACCTACCACTTCGTCACTGAAGACGAAGCCTCCACCTCGTTCCAGTGGCTCGATGCGTATATTGGCTACTCCATACTGACCATGCCCGCCGGTCTGCTTCTTGTATTTCCCTTCACCCTCAGCTTGGCGAGTGATGGTCTCACGATACGGAATGGCTATTTCAGTTACGGATACTTCTACGCCATTCTTACGTGCAAGGCGCTCAAGCACTACGTGAATGTGGGTATCTCCCATTGCCCACAGTAATGTCTGGTGTGTTTCATCTACTCGTTCTACTCGAAGTGCTATATCTTCATCTTGTAGTTTATGGAGAGCAGTCATTAGTTTGTCTTCATCGTCCTTTGTGCGCGGTTCTATCGCAACAGAGTAATTGGCATATCCCAGGGGAGGTGATTCGACCGTGATCGGGAATCCCTTGGCGCTCAGGGTGTCAAATGTGGATGTGTTGGCCAGCTTGGGGACTGCCAAGATATCACCTGCCATAGCTTCCGTAATAGGCTCAGAGTTCTTGCCTCGTAATAGTTCTATGACATGAAGACGTTCTTCGATATGCTTGGTGGAGTTGACCAATGTCGAATCCGGTCTGACAGTGCCTGATAGTACTTTCATCATTGATATCTTTCCTACGTAAGGATCGCTAAAGGTTTTGAATACCTTTAACACTTCTTTGTCTTTTGGGTCACATGGTATTTTCACCTCGGTATCACCGGCTATGGCCATGGGACCGGGTCTTGAATCCGGCGGAGGAGCTATATTTACAATGGCTTTTGTAAGCAGGTCAATTCCTATGTCATTTGCAGCTGATCCACACAGCACAGGGAATACATTGCAATCAGAAACTGCCTTGGAAAGTGTTTTGGACAGTGATTCCTGGTCGGGTAGGGTACCTTCGAGATATTTCTCCATTAGATCGTCATCAGACACAACGGTTCCCTCGATAAACTTTTCCCGCATACCACTGGTAATTGTTTCTATTGTTGCCGGTATATCTTTTTCTGCTGGCGGGCTCTGTTCGTAGTCGAAATATGTATTACTGGATAGATCGACTATTCCCTTGAAACTAGAGGCTACGCCTGCTGGGAATTGGATAGGGAGGATATCCTCACCCAGTTCCGTACTTGCTTGATCTATGACACGGTTGAAGTCGGAATTGTCTCGATCGAGTTTATTCACAAATACCAGTCTTGGCATGTTTAATGAGTTCAGATAATCCCATGCTTCTTTTGTCTGCGGTTCTATGCCTTCTACTCCAGATATCACCACTACGGCAAGATCTATCACAGAGAGAGCGGTCCGTACTTCCTCAAAGAAATCAACATACCCCGGACAGTCGATTACGTTTATTTTTACTTGTTCGGAAATGAATGGTGCAATTGCCATCGATATGGACATGTGGTGGTTTACCTCTTCGGGCTCAAAGTCGCATACAGAGTTGCCAGCATCTACTGATCCTTTTTTGGGTATTGCTCTATTGACAAAGAGCAGAGACTCGCAGAGAGTCGTCTTGCCGCTACCGTTATGTCCGACCAACGCAATGTTGCGTATCCTGCTGGGCTGATATCCTTCCATTAGGCACCTCCCTTTCTAGGTTGCTTTATTCATCTATGCTACGCGTTTTGGGAAGGCTTTGCCAACAGTATGGTCAACCCTGTCTGGATACGTGAGATTCCTTGTTCGTATTCACAGTATTCGATTGGCATATCCTGCAAGAATGGGCTATACTGCTAATAAAGCTATGTTGGAAATAGTAAGGATATGCAATGCTTGATGGCCGGTGGCGTAAGGGTGTAGACAAATCTACCAAACCGGTCGGGAAATTCTTGGTCAGGCTTGGCGTTAGAGCCAATCATTTGACGCTGTTCGGATTAGCTATGTCGGCAGTACTTGCCGTAGTCGTAGGTAGTGGTCACCTCATTTGGGGAATACCATTGCTCTTTTTGGCGGGTCTTCCTGACCTTTTCGATGGCCCTGTTGCAAAAGCTTCTTCAAGCGCTTCCGTGCGGGGGGCGTTTCTTGATTCGGTATCTGACCGCGTATCCGATTCCCTTATGTTTTCAGGTGTGGCATGGTATTTGATACGAGTGCATGAGGGTGAGCTTGCCTTGCTGCCTGTTGCCATCTTGTCTGTGACCTATCTCATCTCTTACCAGAGGTCGAAGGCAGAATCTCTGGGCATATCAGCCAAAGGTGGGTTGATGGAAAGGGCAGAGCGTTTTATACTGCTTGGTGCAGCTTTCCTCTCACCACAAGGTCTTGTTCCGGTGCTCTGGGTGTTTCTTGGATTGGTCAGCATTACCGCAATTGGTAGGTTTAGGCGGGTATGGATATCCGCTGCTTCTACAGATAGCACTTCTCCAGAGACCGTAGTGCCTGCTGTATCCATGAGATCACGCAAGGTTGGTCGGCTTCCGGGAGTCAGAGCGTTGCAATCGACCTCCACTACGCACCAGCGAGAGTCTATTGAGGAGAGGCTTAGAGTATGGCGTATTGAACGGCTGGATCGTAGGAGGACAGCCAAAGAGAGCCATAGAGCGAAGAGAGAGGATAGGAGGATGCGGCGTAATGGCGAATGGAGGTCGCAGGTAGACAAGATCAAGGCATGGCGTATATCGTCGAAAACGGCTAAGTAAGCCTGCCTGTTCATCCGATTGTGTCATGAACTCAAGTGCATCCTGAACTGAAGTATCTTACTTACCGCGGCATCGCTGCTGTACTGCAGCTCATGCCTGAGTCGGTCGCAATTTTTGTGGCATCTTTGGTTTCACGCTTGGTGATGAGGTGGAATGCTGATTACAGATTCTACTACGAGGAAGCTATTCGTAGAGTACTGGGTGACGGGCTTTCCGAGAGAGAGATCAGATCATGGAGCACAAGAGTATCCGGATCATATGCGCGTTACTGGGTGGATGGTATACGACTTAATCGTATGAGTGGATATGATATAGATTCCAGGATGATGGTAGATTCTGGTATGAGCTATTTGGTCGATGCCTATCGACAAGGTAATGGCGTGATTCTTGCCCTAGCGCACATGGGAAGTTGGGAGTGGGGAGGAGCTTGGTTGTTCCGTCAGGATATGCCACTTGCCGCAGTGGCTGAGATACTGGATCCTCCAAAGCTTTTCGATTGGTTCAGCTCTTCGAGAGAGGCTATGGGTATTACCGTTATTCCACTCGATAAGGGTGCCGCTGGCAAACTGTCATCCAAGCTGCACGATGGCGGCTTGGTAGGTTTGATATGCGATAGAGATGTTACCGGACAGGGGGTAGAGGTGGATTTGTTTGGGGATAGGGCATTGTTGCCACCAGGTCCTGCATTGTTGTCGCTCAGAACAGGAGCTTCGGTGCTGCCAGCGGTGGTGTATCAAGGACCCGATGGTATGCATATAGCGACGGTATCTGCTCCGGTGGAGTACAATCCTACCGGTAATTTACGCAAGGATGTATCGGCATATACGCAGGAGATTATCTGCAGGTTGGAGGCGCTTATTCGTAGAGCTCCGGATCAGTGGTATATATTCAGCCGTAACTGGATATCGTAGAAAGATATATCGTATAAGGAATCATGATAGTTCATTGGAGAGTGCAGACCATCAGTTCTAGTTGTAGGGAGGAAGTCAAACTGAGTATATCTAGTGAGAATGAAGATTCTGTACAGTATTGCAGGGAGAGCGCTGGGTCTTGCGAGTAGTACTTCTTTGTCCTTACGCTCTGGATGTCCCCGGTGGCGTACAAGGGCAGGTAATGGGGCTGGCCAGGGAATTCTTAGATATGTCGATAGACGTGTGTATAATGGCACCTGCAAGAGGAGCTGCTAAGGATGGTACAGGGTATGTAGCCAGGGAGCAATTCGGTAACTTGTCTACCGATTTGAACGATCGTAATATGCTTAGACCGGGAACCATAGAAATTGTTGGTAGAAGCATACCGTTGAAGGCTAATGGGTCTATTGCTCCGGTAGATATATCACCGATATCGTGGATGAAGGGTATTCGCTCTATCGACCGTGGGGGTTATGATATTGTACATATCCATGAGCCATTTGCTCCCGGTATCGGGTATGCGTGCATGTTGGCGCGTAAGCTACCGATGGTGGGGACTTTTCATAGAGCGGGTGCAGGATTCTCGTATCGAGTATTGGCACCGATAGCTCGTTACGGGGCTTCCAGGATCGATAGCCTATGTGCGGTATCATACGATGCTGCGCAGACGGCATGTGTTGCGTTGGGGAGGGGGTACCTTCCAAATGGCAAGAGTGCAGAAGATGGCCGTGCAGATCGCACTATCAAGATTTTATGGAATGGTATTGACATCAGGCGTTTTACGGAAGTACATAGTGTCCCCCACAGGGATGATATACCAGATATTGCCATAAGATCGTCTGCCAATACGGCGAGCCCCACTGATAATGCGGGAGTATCATCCGGTAGTCCAGCAGGGTCATCCAGTGCTATAAACCCAACTTCGCCCATAATAGTTTTTGTAGGCAGACATGAGAAACGTAAGGGATTACATATATTACTGGAAGCCTTCAAATACATCTCCAGTTTACCGAGTAAACCAGTCTTGTGGGTAGTAGGCGAAGGTCCCGAGACAGCAGGACTCCGATCCATATACGGAGACGATCCGGGAGTTGTTTGGCTGGGGGCGGTAGATGACGAAGAACTTGTCTATCGTATTACCGTAGCCGATATACTATGTGCTCCATCGCTGGGAGGAGAATCGTTTGGCATGGTACCACTGGAGGCCATGGCAGCATCTACGTTGGTTGTTGCAAGTGATATACCGGGATACAGGGCTGTAATCGGGGATTATGGCATTTTGGTACCACCTGGGAATGCTAGGCTACTCTCTGATGGATTGGCGCTTGCTTTGGATGCAGTCCAAAACGGTAAGCCTCCAGCTTCATCAGAGGACTTGAGTCATGCTCGAAGACATGCTTCTAAGTATTCCATGCATGCTCTTGCCCTTTCTTATGTGGATATTTATGAAAATGTGATGTCGCGCTCCAAGCGATAGGTTATATATTTATCTTGATCTTGCCTGATTTTTGATAGGCTGATTAGTGTAGTTTTTAGCGTAGTTTCCTCTAAATGGCATGACGAATGGCATGACATTATCTGGCTAGTCAGGATCTGGTTAGTCAGGGAAGTCAGGTTGTCTAGTGGGTGGAAGAAGATGGTGCAGGTGGTAGATCCGTTGAGGGCGAGAACATTGCCATGTATGTCATCTAGTTAATGGAACCCACGGTTATTTGCTGGGCAGTATACTAGGAAAGGTTATGGCTGAAGGATACCGGAAGAATTATCGAAATAAGAATAATCGTCACTCACGAGGTACGCAGCAGAAGACTCCTGTACTACCATATAGAACGACCTCACCCTGGGATGCATCTGCCAAGAATCACCGGGTAATTGACGCTAAGATCGTAATGCTTTGTTGTGGTGCCCCCGCTTTGCCTGCTATATTATTGGGACTGGTTACGGGCAACTGGATTATCGGCACTGCTGTTGGAGTAGGTGTAGTAGTTGTCGGTGCATTATTTTTATGGAATAGATCCACTGCATGGCTGCTCAAGAGTCTTGGTTGCATACCGGTAGGCAGGGGGCAGTACCAGCACGTAATAACTGTCATCCAGGGAATATGTGACTCCGTAGGCATTGAGTTGCCTCATCTTTATGTAGTCGATGATCCAAGTATCAATGCACTATCTATTGGTACATCGCAAAAGTATATGTCGCTTGTCTTTACTAGTGCTTTTGCTGATACTCTTGATTCGCTCGAGATAGAAGCGGCCATGGCTCATGAGATACTGCATTTACGCTCCAGGGAGGCCACGGTGGGTACCCTTGCTGCGTTTATTACGTTGCCATTGGTCGTAGTGCTACCTGGTATTTCAAAGGTGGTTTACCGAATTTCTGGTAAGGGTCGTGAGATGCCAGCTGACGTAAGAGCTGTATCACTTACTCGTTATCCACCTTCGTTGTATTCGGCATTGAAATTTATGTCAGATACCGCAGAGAAGTCAAAACTCCTGAAAAGGGCTGCTGGGAAAGGGACTAAATACCTCTGGACGGTACCGCTGGGAGAGCGGCCTGAGGATATGACCCAATTAGGCAACATCGATCATCCCTATGTGAGGATGTCGGTGCTTCAGGAACTCTATTGATTGCATTGATACGCTCCTTGGCTCCTTGGCCGTGGCAGTTCCTGTCCTGTAAGTGTCTGGTAGGTTTTTCCTGCAACAACACGGCGTGTATCGAGGAATGATTCTGAATGATAGCATAGTAGGTATGGTAGATGATTTGAAAGCTGAGCATCATACAGGTACTTTTCAAGTAAAGCGCGGCCTTGCTGAAATGTTGAAGGGAGGGGTCATCATGGATGTAGTGACTCCTGAGCATGCCAAGATTGCTGAGGATGCCGGGGCTGTGGCAGTAATGGCGCTCGAGCGAGTGCCAGCCGATATCAGGGCACAGGGTGGAGTGGCAAGGATGAGTGATCCTGCTCTGATCCTCGAAATCGAGGAAGCTGTAACGATTCCAGTAATGGCAAAAGCTCGTATAGGTCATTTTGCTGAAGCTCAGGTATTGCAGTCTATTGGTGTCGATTACATAGACGAGAGCGAGGTACTTACACCGGCTGATCGTGAAAATCATATAGACAAGTGGCAGTTTGATGTTCCTTTTGTATGTGGTGCAACAAACCTGGGTGAGGCATTGAGGAGGATATCTGAGGGTGCAGCTTTGATCAGATCTAAGGGTGAGGCCGGTACCGGCAATATAGTCGAAGCCGTGTATCATTTGCGATCAATTGTCGGGGATATCAAGAAGATAGCAAGTGCAGATCCTGCCGAACTGTACGCTTGGGCAAAATCTCTCGAGGCACCCTACGAGTTGGTCAAGATGGTAGCCGAGACCGGATGGTTACCTGTACCACTATTTTGCGCAGGAGGTATTGCTACGCCTGCTGATGCCTCGCTGGTAAGGCAATTGGGAGCTGAATCCATCTTCGTTGGCTCAGGCATATTCAAGAGTGACAATCCTCCTGAGAGGGCACGAGCTATTGTGGAGGCCTGCGTACATTATGATGATGCAGAGCTAGTCGGTAGAGTATCGAAGGGATTGGGAGAGGCTATGCGTGGTCTTGACGATGCATCCTACGGCAGTAGACTCGCAGAGAGAGGCTGGTAATAGGCTGAGTTTCTGTGTTGGTTGGTATTCTGGCATTGCAGGGTGATTTCTTTGCACACGCCTCATCTCTTAACGATCTTTCTGTAGAGACAAGGTACATTAGAAGTCCATCGGATCTAGATGGTATAGAAGGATTGGTTATTCCCGGTGGAGAGTCGACCGTTATGTCACTTCTTATTCAATCTTCCGGGCTGTATGTGCCATTGATAGAGTTGCTGAAAAGTAGGCTTCCTGTGTTGGCTACATGTGCCGGAGTGATCATGCTTTCCAGGGAGATTGTAGATGGACGCGATGATCAAATATCATTCGGGGCATTGGATGTGTCTATAAAACGGAATGGGTATGGTAGGCAACTCCAGTCGTTTGAGGCAGACATATCGTTCTCTGCGGGTAGCTTTCATGCAGTTTTTATCAGGGCACCACGTATACTGAAAGTCGGCCCTGACGTCGAGGTACTTGCAACGATACCGTCCCACCCTCTTCCTTCCGCAACTCGACCTAGGTACTTTGATCACTCATACCGGACAGAGGATGCCGTAGCTGACTTACAGAAAGTCGGCGGACTACAAGAGACCGACTGGAGGGGAAGTGGTGATGGGCAATACAGCGAACCGGTCATTGATGAGAGCATGGTGGACGAGGGCGGAGCTGACCGTGATGGTGTGGATGTGGTAATGTGCAGGCAGGGGCCAATATTGGCATGTACATTCCATCCTGAGTTGACACCGGATAGGAGAGTACACTCAATCTTTGTTGATCAGGTGAAACGTAGTAGAATCCAATGGTAATAACAATGGTAATAATAATAACAATGGTAATAAATTGTTCAGAAAGGTAAGGTATATTTACTAGTATGTCGGGGCATTCTAAGTGGGCAACTACCAAGCACCGCAAGGCTGCTGTGGACAAGGCTCGCGGAAAATTATTTGCAAAGTTGATCCGTCAGATAGAGGTAGCTGCCCGTGAGGGTGGGGGAGACGTAGACGTGAACGCTACCTTGAGAACGATGTACGAGAAAGCCCGAGCCGCTTCTGTCCCCATGGATACCATTGAGAGAGCTATAAAACGAGGAACCGGCGAATTGGAGGGGGTCCACTATGAGGCAATATCATATGAAGGGTATGGCCATGGTGGTGTTGCCATTGTCGTGGAGTGCCTTACGGACAATAAGAACCGTACCGGTGCAGATATACGAAGCATTTTTGGTAGGAACGGAGGATCCATGGCTGAACCGGGTTCGGTATTGTGGCAATTTGACAGGGTTGGCCAGATATATGTAGATGGATCTGTCGACGAAGATACGGTCATGATGGTAGTACTGGATGCAGGTGCCGAAGACGTAGTCAAAGATGACGATGGATGGTTGGTTACATGTCAGCCTGCACAACTCCAAGCTACGATCAAGGCGCTGAATAGCGCAAATATCGGAATAAACTCAAACGAGTTGGCACTGGTAGCTTCCAATCCCATAAGCATTGAAGACGAGAGTGATGCCAGAAAAGTCATCAAACTGATAGAGGCTCTAGACGATCACGATGATGTTCAAAACGTGTGGTCCAACTTTGACATTCCTGACAGTGTTCTTGCTGCAATAGACGAGCAATAGACGAGTAATTATTAAAGAGGCTCAGCGGATAGGTAGGTTGGATCAGGGAGTAGTTTATCCAGACAAGCAGGGCTAAGGCAGGGGGGATAATACTAGAGCAACGCGAAAGCGTATCAATCGCATATATACTAAAATTTTACTATGGCTTCACCTCATGTCGCTAAAGGAGAGTTGCGAATATATTTTGGAGCTGCTCCAGGTGTAGGAAAGACTTATGCGATGCTTAACGAGGGTCGTCGTAGGCAGGAACGCGGTACTCATGTAGTCGCTGGTTGGATTAATGCTCGCCATCGTCCGGCTACAGAAGCACAGATTGAAGGACTGCGGATAATACCTCCTTTGTATATCAATAAACCCTGTGGGAACCTAGGAGCTCATAGGGGTACAGAAGGCCGTATGGGTAGCATGAGTACAGAAAATCATGTAGACGATCATGCGCAACAGGGACAGGATAGCTATTTGTATAGTAGTCATGATGGAATTGGTGAGGCCATGGACGTTCTTGCTATTCTCGAAGAATCACCGAAGGTAGTTCTTGTAGATGATCTGGCTGACGCCAATCCATCTGGATGTGAGAGGGTATCACGCTGGCAGGATGTCGAAGTATTACTTGAATCTGGCATAGATGTGATCAGTACTCTGAATGTGGATCGTCTCGAGTCGTTGGCTGATATGGTGTTCAAGATTACCGGTACAGTACCCGACAGCCTCATACCAGATAAAGTTGTTCGCGCTGCTGATCAGGTAGAGCTAATAGATATGACACCGCAAGCGTTGGTCAGGCGTCTTGCTCATGGCAACATATTCCCTGCAGAAGATATAGATATATCGCTTGCTGGGTATTTTCGTCCTACGCGTCTTGCTGCATTGCGAGAGTTGGCACTGTTATGGGTAGCTGACAGGGTAGATGAATATGTCAGGAGATATGCTGAAGGAGACTCTTTTTATGGGGGATTTCAGGGCAAAGAGAGAGTGGTAGTTGCGGTTACCGGTGCAAGTGGTGGCGATCGGCTTATTCGGAGAGCAGCAAGGATGGCATCGAGGTCGAATGGTGAACTGGTAGCTGTACATGTATCACGAGATGATGGCGTAAAGAGTAGATCCATGGATAGACTTGAATCATTCAAGGAACTAACCATTAGATTGGGCGGTTCCTATCATGAAATCGCTGGTTCGAATGTTTCAAGTGCTTTGGTCAACTTTGTACGGGTACAGCGTGCAACGAGGTTGGTTCTAGGCGCCAGTCGCAGATCACGTATTTCAGAGGCATTATTTGGCTCAGTAATAAATGACCTGATTCGCAACTGTGCCGGAGAGGTGGACGTGATGGTTATATCTCCCGGCTCTGGTGATGATGATAGTCGACACCCCGCTATCGACAAGGAGGGAAGGCGGCATCCGAGTACAACGGGGGATACTCATCGTCGCTTGTCAAAGCGGCCATTCTTTTCGCTGACCAGACATCCATCAACGTTGCCGGATGTATCAGAGCAGGTAAAAATCCTGGACGGCGCATTGGCGATTGTACTCGATAATGACGATCCGGTACCGTCTGCTATGTGGCTATTCAGGAATACTTTACCTATTCGTGGTGTGTCGGTGGTCGTGGAAGATGGAGGAGGATATGAATCCGCTGCACGATGGGGTGATGCCCCGAATTCACCTGACAGTAGTTCTGTAGCAATTCCCATTGGAAAGAGTAGATATGTGTGCCTGGCGGCAGACCGTGTAGACGACTCCGTTCAGCCCTTTCTGCATGCAATGTGTACACTACTTGGACTTGCTGTAGAGAAACGCGACAGAGTTCTCGACAGGTCAAAGATGAAGTTGGTGGAGGAGGGTGATAAGTTCCGCTCTGCACTATTATCCTCGGTATCGCATGATTTACGTACTCCGTTGGCATCGATCAAAGCAGCTGCGACAAGCTTGCTTGGCTTGGGTACGCTGGGTAATCCGGAAATAGCGAAAGAGCTGTTATTGACCATTGATACAGAGACCGATAGGTTGGATATGTTGGTGAGTAACCTGCTTGATATGAGTCGTCTGCAAACCGGTTCCATCAATGTGGATGTCATGCCTGTTGCATTGGAGGATATATTGCCAGGAGTGATGGATTATTTGAAAGACGATTCCGGGAGAGTGGAGTTCAGGGTGAGTAGTAACGCGCAGGGTATCATGGCCGATCCTGTTTTATTGGAAAGAGTGATAGCAAATCTGTTACAAAATGCCCTTTCGTATTCAGGACAGGACAGTAAGGTGCTGCTTGAGGCTGGAGTTTCTGGTGGAGAGGGATATATTCGCGTGGTGGATTTTGGCCCTGGTATCGTACCTAAGAAGCGAGATGAGGTATTCAGGCCATTTCAGCGGCTCAGTGATGTACCTAATGGAACGGGAGTAGGTTTGGGATTAGCGGTAGTCCGTGGTTTTGTGGAGTCTATGCATGGAGTAGTATCGTTACACGATACACCTGGGGGTGGCTGTACTGTCGAGATCGTCCTTCCTGTGTCGGAAGAGTTGCTCCAATCGGAACATACTTCCACATCAAGGGAGGCCGTATCTCAACCAAGAGAATCAAGAGATACAACATTGGCACGACGGCAGGCTGCTGTAGAGTGAATACTCTGGTAGGCGAGTTGGGTGTGCAGGACACAGAAGGATCCAGAAAAGGCTCCAGTCAACGAGTGCTTCTGGTCGACGATGAGGTATCTTTTCTAAAGGCCTTAGGCATTACTTTGAGGGCACATGGTTACCAGTTGGATCTTGCCGGTAGTGGAGATGAGGCGATTGCGCTGGCAGCTTCCAGGCACCCGGATTTGATTATTCTAGATTTGGGATTGCCTGATACCGATGGTCTGCAGGTGTTGGCTGCTATTCGTGTATGGTCGAGTGTCCCGGTGCTTGTACTCTCAGCGCGTGATTCGGAGGGGGATAAAGTTTTAGCTCTGGATCGCGGTGCTGACGATTATGTAACAAAGCCATTTGCGATAAACGAATTGCTGGCAAGGATGCGTGCGCTCTTGAGGCGTGCTGTATCTGTGCAAGAACCCCCCGGATGTGTCGAAACCGAACACTTCGTAATTGATCTGGCGGCTATGGAGGTGCGCGATCGTTCTGGAACTCATATCAGGCTTACTCCGACACAGTGGAAGATAGTCGAGATTCTTGCTCGTAACCACGGGTGTATTGTATCGCAACGTAAACTATTGAAAGAGGTGTGGGGTGACGAGTACGATAAGGAGACAAACTACTTACGGGTGTTCATGACCCAGGTGCGTCATAAATTGGAGCCGGATCCTAGTAGGCCGAGATATTTTCATACCGAACCGGGTATAGGATATCGTTTTGTTCCATGAGTAGTCCTAGTGGCTTGCCCCGGCTTGTTTCGCAAATAATCATGAGTTCCAACCAGCCAGATGACACTTCTGACTTGCCGGATAATGTCGCGCTATTTGGGGGCAGACCATCAGGATGACCGGAGTAGATGCGGATATAGTTGTCGATATGGATGAAACAGTTGAAGTTGAATATCACCCTGATGAAACGACTCATGTAGGAGGTGAGAACGAAGGAGCCGAAGTTGAATACGAGGTAGGCGGTGGTGAAGACATAGCATCACTGATCAATGCCACATCTCCTGTTTTTGATCCCGAGAAGATTGAAGTGGCACCGGCAGGATCATTTCGTGTATACCTTGGTGCTGCACCAGGTGTCGGTAAGACCTGTGCCATGTTGGACGAAGGCACTAGGCGTAAGACGAGAGGATCTGATGTTGTAATAGGTTTTGTTGAGACTCATGGACGGGAAAGAACTGCTGCATTGATGGATGGCCTCGAAGTAGTGCCACCCAAGATGGTCGAGTACAGAG
Organism: Actinomycetes bacterium; assembly: GCA_021846725.1. Lineage (GTDB taxonomy): Bacteria > Actinomycetota > Acidimicrobiia > Acidimicrobiales > JAMCPL01 > JAMCPL01. Next base: position 12,938 of record JAJZWK010000011.1, read on the forward strand.
GGAAACAACTTTACGAGATGGATACAGATGCCATCTTAAAACGGTCTCCAAAAGTAGCTCTTATTGACGAACTTGCACACACCAATGTGCCCGGGTCGGGCATTCATGAGAAACGATGGCAGGACGTAATGCAGCTACTTGATGCTGGCATATCCGTTATTACGACTGTGAATATACAGCATCTTGAAAGTATCGCCGATGCAGTGGAGCAGATGATAGGTATAAAAGTGCGAGAACGCGTGCCAGATTGGGTAGTGCGGAAAGCTGATCAGATAGAGCTGGTAGATTCCTCGCCAGACCAACTACGCAGGAGAATGTTGCACGGCAATATATACCCCAAGGAGCGAGTGCCATTGGCGCTGTCCAACTTCTTTAAGCGTGAGAATCTTACTGCCTTACGTGAACTGGCATTGAGGTTTGTAGCGGATGAGACAGAGGAGGAGATGCTTGCCTACCTCAAGAGTCGTGGTGGAGGGATACCGTGGGATACCGCAGAGCGCATTATGGTAGGAGTGACTGGTTCGCCTGGGTCTGACAATGTATTGCGCAGGGCTGCTAGAATGGCGGCAAGATCAAAGGCCGAGTTGCATGCTGTACATGTGGTTTCATCTGATGGATTGCGGCGTGATGATAGTCGTCTGGCTACACTGGAGGAACTGACTCGTGATCTTGGGGGAACTTGGACAGTGCTTAACTCAGATAATCCCGCTATGGCGATGGTAGAGTTTGCCCGTGAGAATCAGATTACCCAGATCGTATTGGGAGCCACGGGAAGAAGCCGTCTTGAAGAGATGCGACGGGGATCAATTATCCGAACTCTGCTGAAGGAGGCCGGGAACAGCGAAATAGACATCCATATTATCGCTAGAAAATCGCAGTAATTTTCGACAGGATTGGCATTACTCCCGGCATGTGGATATAAAATAATAAATAGTGACAGAAACAACTACTCAGCACAGTATGAAGGAACTCGATCAGGTAGTTATCCGATTTGCGGGCGACTCTGGAGATGGTATGCAGCTTGCTGGCAACAGGTTCACCGTGGTTACGTCGCTTATTCCAAATGACCTTGCTACGCTGCCTGATTTTCCGGCTGAGATAAGAGCCCCTGCTGGCACCGTTGCTGGTGTATCGAGTTTCCAGATTCATTTCTCTGATCACGATATTTTAACTCCAGGAGATAAGCCGGATGTGCTGGTGGCCATGAATCCAGCTGCGTTAAAGGTGCATCTCTCCTCTCTGGTGCCTGGGGGGGTTATTCTTGCCAACGTGGATGCTTTCGACGAGCGGTCGCTTTCCAAGGCTGGATATAGCTCGAATCCTCTGGATGGCGATGAGCTCAACTCATATCGGGTGTACAGGATTCCTATGACCAAGCTCACCTTGGAGGCATGTAAGGATGCCGGTGTAAAGCCACGTGATGCCGAAAGGTCAAAGAATTTCTTTGCATTGGGACTTGTGAGTTGGATGTATACAAGACCGATAGAGCCGACCATTGATTGGATCAAAAAGAGGTTTGCATCGAATGAATTGGTCAGGGAAGCCAATCTCAGATCGTTCAAGGCAGGCTATAATTTTGGTGAAACTGCCGAGCTGTTCGAATCTCAATATGAGGTGGCACCAGCAACGTTTCGTGGTGGTATCTATACTAGTGTCACAGGGAATACTGCTTTGGCCTGGGGCCTCATTGCTGCGTCCAGATTGGCCAAGATGCCACTCTTTCTAGGTTCTTACCCTATTACTCCGGCTTCTGATATACTCCATGAGCTTGCAAAGCTGAAAGAATTTGGAGTCAAGACATTTCAGGCTGAAGATGAGATTGCGGGGGCCGGATCTGCACTTGGAGCGGCGTTTGGTGGCAGCTTGGCAGTCACCACTACAAGTGGGCCGGGTATCGATTTAAAGGCTGAGACTATAGGGTTGGCAGCGCACCTAGAGTTGCCTATGGTCATAGTGGATATTCAGAGGGTAGGTCCATCTACCGGTATACCTACCAAGACTGAGCAGTCTGATCTTTCGGCGGTGGTGTACGGTCGTCATGGTGAAAGCCCTGTCCCGGTTGTTGCTGCTAGGTCCCCAAGCCATGCTTTTGAAGCGGCGATAGAGGCGTGCAGGATAGCGGTCAAGTACCGTACACCGGTTTACCTTCTCTCGGACGGCTACATCGCTAACAGTTCTGAGCCCTGGATGCTTCCTGATGTCAGCAAGATAGAGCCTATAGATCCCAACTTCCTGGAGGCCCCCAATCATGTGGATGATGAAGGTAAGTCTTCCTACTGGCCATATGTACGTGATCCTGAGACTTTTGCAAGACAATGGGCATTGCCTGGGACTCCGGGTATGGAGCACAGAGTCGGTGGGCTTGAACATCAAGACGGATCAGGTAGTGTGTCTTACGATCCATTGAACCATGAGAGGATGGTTCAGTTACGTCAGGCAAAGGTAGGAGCTATTGCAAAGGATATACCTCCGGTCGAACTCAATGACCCAGATGGTCCTGGTGGGGCCGATGTTTTGTTGGTGAGCTGGGGCTCTACTTATTCTGCAGTAATGGCGGGAGTGAAGAGAGTGCGGACCAGAGGTATGAAAGCTGCAATGGCTCACCTCATGTACCTGAACCCATTCCCCGCCAATCTCGGTGAGGTACTGAGTCACTATAGGAAGATATTGGTTCCCGAGATTAACTCTGGTCAGTTGTGCACTATGTTAAGGGCTGCCTATCTTGTTGATGCCCAATCCATTTCAAAGGTTCAGGGCCTACCATTCAAGACGGCAGAGATTGAGGCTGCGATAATGGACGTGATAGATAATGACTGATGTTGCTACGACAAATGGTAAGGTTACTTCCAGGAAGGATTGGGCATCCGACCAGGAAGTCCGTTGGTGCCCCGGTTGTGGGGATTTTACTATTTTAGCCGCTATGCAGACTATGTTGGCAGATATAGGTGCTCGGAGAGAGTCCACCGTGTTCGTTTCAGGTATCGGATGTTCATCGCGTTTCCCCTATTATATGAATACCTATGGCATCCATAGTATACATGGTAGAGCTCCTGCTTTAGCGAGTGGCCTTGCAATCGCCAGGCCTGATCTGGATATATGGGTAATTACTGGTGACGGTGATGCCTTGTCGATTGGTGGTAATCATTTTATCCATGCAATGAGGCGTAATATAAATATAAATATCGTGTTGTTCAACAACCAAATTTATGGTCTTACCAAGGGCCAGTACTCGCCAACATCAGAGGTAGGTTCAGTCACCAAGTCCACTCCATATGGCTCCATAGATACGCCGTTCAATCCTATATCTCTGGCACTGGGAGCTGAGGCTACTTATGTCGCTCGTACTCATGATATGGATCGTAACCATATGATGGAAGTATTGAAGCGTGCTCATGAACACAAAGGTACATCGTTTGTCGAGATTTATCAGAACTGTAATGTTTATAATGATGGTGCATTCAGCGATATTACTGGCAAGGATAGAAGGGCAGATTACCTTATTCCTCTGGTTCATGGGCAGGCTATACGTTACGGCCAGAATGGAGAGTATGGCGTAGCCAGGGGTGATGATGGACATCTGCACTTGGTGAGAGTAGACGAAGTAGGGGAAGATGCGTTACTGATTCACGATGAATCACTGGACAATCCAAGTCAAGCATTTGAGCTTTCACGACTTGCCAGAGGGCCACATGAGCCGACTCCTATTGGCATATTTAGATCTGTAGAGCGCCCTGAATACGGTTATGAGGTAGCTCGCCAAGTTGCTGAGGTGGAGAGCAAAAAGGGGATCGGTGATATAGCCGCCCTGTTGCAATCCTCTGGCACTTGGACAGTTAACTGACCTAGCCCGTTTCACGCTACCCCGACTTTAGTCGTGAGGAAGGTGTCAGCTGAGTGCAAGTATGCAATCCCAATTCTATATTACCGAAATTACCGAAGCATTTGGCGTATGCGGAAGGCGTATTGCTGTGCACGAGCTCGTGCCTCCGTGTGGGTGGGTGCCTCTACCCATACATGAGTAGTAGGTCCTTCTGGATCAGGTAGTATCCATGTCCATCCGTTATCTTCAGTGATTTTTATTCCCTCAATTAGTAACGTCTCTCGCTCGGAAGATTGTTCGATGAGTGAACGCATCACAATACCCTTATGGTCAGAAGGGGTCGCCAACTCCTCGTGTACAATTTGTACATCTGGCAACCCTGATGCTATTTGTGATAGGCTGGTGTGGGCAGTTCCGAGCATGGCCAGCAAGTTTATCAATGTGCATACACTGTCATAGGCAGGCATAAACTGTGGGAAGGCGTAAGCATTTGAATGGTTGGCTACAAAGGTCACACTCTCCCCCTTAAGAGAACGGGTATAGTCATTTGAGTATAATTTTACCCAGCTTTGTTTGACTCCGGCTTTACGGCATGCCTCCAATGCTTCCGTAGGTGCGCTAAGAGGCAACATTACATGAGGATGGTTGAAAGTTTTAATAACCAGATCCAGTAGCACCATGAGAGACTGTGTTTCAGTGAGTACATTTCCTCCATCATCTATGATGGTTAATGTTTCACCCCCTGGATCTATTATCGCACCAAGATGGGCTCCTGATGCCGTCACCAGGTCAGATACGCGTTTCAAGGATGACCATCTATCGGTAGAGGTGGCGGGTGCGGTTGCCCCATAGGGGTTTGATACCAGTACATCGGCTTGCAGCTTGGCCAGTATATTTGGCATCAGGAAACTGGCGGTACCGAAGGAATAGTCCAGAACCAGTTTGAAATTAGCGGAGGTGATTGCTTCTACATCGACGGTATTCAGCAATTTTTCTGTGTACTGTTCAAGTGCCCTTGATACAAAGGATATGTCTCCAATTTCAGGAGCGGAAACTCTTCTGAAATCTTCCCTGTGATACATTCTCTCTATCTTGCGTTGTATAGATTCGCTTATATCGTGCCCTTCTTCGTCAAAGAAATGTATTACGATAGAGTGTCTGTCGTCTTCGGCTAGTCTGACAGTGAAACCACCTTGATTAGAGGCAGACTGTATCATGAACCGAGTAACAGGTATAGTTGCCACTTCGAGGTCATCCACTGTTATTCCTGCGGCATTGCAACCTACCATAGCCGCACGTTTCAGCACGCGAGCGGCTCTACTGGTATCCCTTGAAGCTGTGATTCGTGACCCTTTTTCCAACGTGCTGGCCCAAGCCATAAATAACCTAATGACGAATTCCGGGCTTATGTCGACATTGGCCAGCCCTTTTACACCATTACGCCCGAATATTACGCGCGATCCTCTTGTCTCCCATACTATAGATGAGTTTACTATGGCACCCTGCTCTACTGTCTTATAGGGATATATTTTAACTCCTGAACGAATTATGGTGTCTGCTCCTATGGTGCAACCCTCCCCCATAACCACACCGTTTTCCACTCGTGTACCGTCTCTGATGTCACATGCCTTACCCAGTACAGCTCCTTCTATACTGGTACGGTTAGCCAGATAGGAATTATCGTGTACTACCGAGTGTTGGATGAAGGTATCGCTTCCCATCTTGACGTTTGTTCCGAGGGTGCAGTACCTACCAATTCTTGCTCCTGGTCCGATGCGACAGTAGTCTCCGATGATTGCAGGCCCTTCAATCTGAGCTTCTGGGTCCACCTCTGCACCTTTTCCGAGCCATACACCCGGTCGTAGATAGAACCCGTCTATCTGGATACTGACTCGTTGGTCTAGGACGTCTTCGTGCGCTCTGAGATATGCTTCCAGCGTACCCACATCTTCCCAGTATCCGTCGACTACATCACCATAGATAGGTTTACCCTTTTCCAATACTCTTGGGAATACGTCTCCAGAGAAGTCAACGGGACGTCCTCGTTCGATGAAGTCGAATATCTCCGGCTCCAAGACGTATATGCCGGTGTTTATGGTATCGCTGAATACCTGTCCCCAGGTGGGTTTTTCGAGGAAGCGCTCGATGGAGCCATCCTCCCTGGTGATCACTATTCCAAAATCAAGGGGATTTTCCACTGACTTGAGTGCGATAGTACATAGGGCATTCCTGTCGTCGTGAAACTTTATTACCTCGGATAGATTGATGTCAGTCAACACGTCACCCGATATGACGAGGAAACGCTCAGTCAATTGCTCTGCAGCGTTGAGCACGGATCCTGCTGTTCCAAGGGGGCTTTCTTCGGTAGCATAAACCATCGAGAGGTTGAATTCTGAGCCGTCTCCGAAGTACGTCCTTATAGCGTTTGCCATAAATGCTACGGTAACGACGACTTCCTCTATACCGTGCTGGCGTAACAATGACAATATGTGCTCCATCATTGGCTTGTTTGCCATGGGTAACATTGGTTTGGGTGTATTTGAGGTTAACGGTCTGAGGCGAGTTCCCTCACCTCCTGCCATGATAACTGCTTTCATTATGTGGTACCTCCTCTATTTTCCGTTATGTTGATTGTAGAAGTGGCGCTGTTTCTACTGGAGAGAGCACGCTTTGCAGCTGGTATGTAAGCCAGTACGGCTGCCCATCCGAGTGCCAGACCAGCGGCAGTAGCGACCCAGGCAATTATGTGGAATGGGGTCTGCCAGGTTGCATGTCCATAGGATATAAGAAATGCAGGGAAAGCTACCATAATCGCAAAGGTGCCAGCCTTACCGATGAAGAGCACGTCTATTCTTTTTGCACCCAGGAGCATCAGGAGTAGTACAGCCAGGCTGACCAGTATCTCTCTAAGGAGTACTACGGCAACCAGCCATATCGGTATTGCATGGCTGAGAATAGCCGCTATTACGCCCGCAACTACAAGTAGCCTATCCGCCGTAGGGTCCAGTAATTTGCCCAGATTGGAGACCTGGCCCAGTCTGCGGGCGAGTTGACCGTCTACCCAGTCAGTTGCGCCAAGAAATCCCAGCAGAATTGCACCGGCAACCAGCATGTGGGCAAACACGGTCATCCAGATGAATAGCGGGATACAGGCAATACGCACCGCTGTTACAACATTTGGTATGGTCGCCAGTTTCGATTCGTTACTGCTTGCTGTGCTCATACCGTTTTTGCTACTACTTTGTTCTCTGGATTCACGCACAACTTCTGGAGTCACATACACAGCTTACCACTAGGTGTAGTGTATTTTTGATGGTTCTTGGCTGGCAACCCAAATTTCGTATATGTTGTACACGGTAGTGGCATTCTGTAAACGTCAAGACAGTTCATAGCTAGGTTGGATCTGACATCCTTCCCATGGCTAAAGCCAGGGGCTTGCAGGGCGTGTCTGGTCAGTTAAGATCGGTACAGGAGCAATATGTGGTTAGCGTATGTATGGTATTGGATATGAAAGGTTTTAAGTAGGTGAACGTAGATAACAATTATGCTGTAGGAGTGGTATTCGGTGGTCCCTCGGACGAACACGATGTCTCAGTGTTGACAGGGCTTCAGGCACTGCACGAAATGGGTAGGTCGGGCAGAAATGTACATGGTATTTACTGGTCGAAGTCCGGAGAATTTTACAGCATTCCTCCATCACTTGAGGCTGCTGCTTTTGTAAATGGGGTACCCAAAGATGCTGGTCAGCTTGTATTTTATACAGGTAGTAAGGGTGGGTTTTTTACCAACTCGAAGCTGTCCAAAAAACGCTTACCTGTAGATGTAGTTATAAATTGTTGTCATGGGGGACCGGGAGAGGATGGCACCCTCCAGGGTATGCTACAGATGGCTGGCGTAACATATACTGGTCAGGGTGTCGCCGGAGCATCGTTGGTGATGGATAAGGCAGCTTTTTATGGTACTGTATCGGCGGCTGGTATGCCTGTGTTACCACGCATCTTGCTGAGAGGTGATACAGGAGATAGTATTCCGTTCGATCCACCGTATATTGTAAAGCCCAGGTTTGGTGGCTCTTCTATAGGGGTGGAGGTAGTGAACGACTTTGATACCGCATGGGATCTGGCGAGGGTGAGCCCATACTTGCGGCGAGGGGCTGTGCTCGAACCATACCGACCTGATTTGTCTGATTTGAATGTTGCGGTCAGAACTTTCCCGTCTATCGAGGTATCCGCTGTGGAGCGTCCTCTTAGGAAGGACGAGTCAGCCAAGATATTGAGTTACGATGATAAGTATACTGGTAGGGAAGGAATGGCAAGCGCACCAAGGGAACTACCTGCTAACGTGGATGGGTCTGTGGTAAAGGATATCAAGTCGATAGCTACAGCACTTGTAGATATTGTTGCTATACGAGGTATTGTACGCGTAGACTTTCTTTGGAAAGAAGGGGAACTCTATCTGAACGAGGTGAATTCTATACCTGGCTCGCTGGCCAGATACTTGTGGGTGGATCCTCCGAGGAAGTTTATCGAGTTACTCAATGGTATGGTTGCTGAAGCTTTGAACAGTCCTGCGGTATCGTATAGCGCACAGGGTGCTGATGGGTCGGTGCTGGAGAGAGCGTCTGACATAGCGTCCAAGCTGTCCTAGGTGTTTTAGTGTGCGGTTTCAGTGGGGAGATGAGAGGGTTGGTTTTTGCTTGACAGTTTAATAAGGTTAGGCTAACCTAATATATATGAGAATACCGATCCAGAGAGGTACCCAAAGGACACGGGGATCAAACGACAACGACGACTCATCCGACCAAACATGCCCCTCAGTTCCTTCCGACCAAACAGGCCCCTTCGATTCTCTTGATACATGTAGAAATGACCATGTAGATAGCTCTTTAGGGAGGGGAGTACCTGGTAGAAGGTCGGGGTATTTGAGATGGTTGCGTATTGGGTTTTTTGTAATCTGGGGTCCTGGTCTCATAGTGATGCTGGCAGATACTGATGTAGGGAGTACTATAACGGCTGCACAGTCTGGAGCCGAGTGGGGGTACCGCCTTTTACTCCCGCAGCTAATTCTCATCCCGATATTGTATGTAGTCCAAGAGATGACGGTGAGGCTTGGTATCGTTACACAAAAGGGACATGGAGCGCTTATAAGGGAGCGATTCGGACGTGGATGGGCTATGTTGTCAGCGTTGACGCTTTTTGCTTCAAGTGCAGGTGCTCTTATCACCGAGTTCGTAGGTGTTGCAGGTGTCGGGGAACTCTTTGGGGTCACTCCTGACATTACAGTTCCGGTTGCTGCAGCATTTCTGGTCGGCATAGCATTTACCGGTAGCTACAGGAGGGCGGAGCGGATAGGTATAGCTCTTGGACTGGCGGAGTTGGTCTTTATACCGGCGATGCTGTTGGCTCACCCGGATCTACACGCTGTTGCCCATGGTCTGGCACAATTTCCTGTGAGGAATAGTTCATATATGACATTGCTTGCAGCCAATGTAGGTGCCGTTATCATGCCGTGGATGATCTTTTACCAGCAGGGAGCAGTTATTGACAAGGAACTCATGCATCATCATATCCGTAGCGAGCGCCGTGATACGGCGATAGGGGCTGTCATCACTCAGGGACTGATGGTGGTGATAATAATGGTGTTTGCCGCTACTGAAAGTATGCGTCATTCCACTTCTCCACTGCAGACGGTGGGGCAACTGGCATCTGCATTGACTCCGGTACTCGGTACTGAGGGGTCAAAGGTGATTCTCGGTATAGCTTTGATAGGTGCCGCACTTGTAGCTGCACTTGTAGCTTCACTGGCTGCGGCTTGGGGTATATCTGAGGCATTTGGCTGGGCGCACTCTCTGAACTCTAGGCCGAGTCGAAAGACGGCGAAGTTCTATGTGACTTATGTACTCGCCCATATTCTGGGGGCAGTCATAGTATTGCTCAACTTCAATCTTGTGAGTGTAGTCATTGCAGTAGAAGTGATGAACGCTCTTTTACTCCCTATCGTGTTAGGATTTCTTTTGGCTCTCGAGTCTCGTACGTTGCCTGCCAAGTACCGCTCAAAGGGACTATACCGTTGGTTTGTGACGGTTGTCTGCCTAGTGGTCATAGGGTTTGGGATTTACATGATCCCCGTGACACTTGGATGGCTTTGATAATTTTATGTAGTTTTATCCGAGATTTGGTTGCTGTTCCAGTGTGGTATTTACCAAGCTGTCAATTCCGGTTCTTGACCATCTAGTGTAGCGTCCTGCAAAC
>JAJZWK010000012.1 GCA_021846725.1 Actinomycetes bacterium
CCGGCACGGCTACCGGCAAGCCGCCATCCTTCCTTGCCGCGGGTAAGTAGTACGCTGACCCATCCTCTGGTCCCCTCCACTCTTGGAGCGCGTGAATATCCTCTACTCACTTGAACACAATCTTCGTGTTAGCGTAGACCCTACTGTCGACATCTTTCCCATGGCTTGTTCGATGGGGCTTGCGGTACGTGTGCTGGTCATGCTGGTGACGTTCTTACCGTTGTCACCTCAGCGATTCCGTGTGTGCTGTTCATGTCGGTATGGATGTACATTCACGTGAAAAGTCCGACATAGATGTCGGCTTCATCTCCACTTGCTCGCGACATGACCGACAATGCTTTATGGAGCGCAGGCCATGTGTCTTCTGGGATCTGATCCAGCACTTTCGACAACTCGATTCCTCTTGCTTCCAGTACCTGACTGACCAGTGCCGCGCCCCGTTTTGTCAAAGCCAGCCTTAGCTTCCGCCTGTCGTTCCCCACGCTGCGCTTGGCAACCAGCTTTTTTGCGCATAACCTATCAATCATCCTGGTAGCTGTGGATGGATTTACGCTCAACTCCTCTGCTACCTCAGCTGAGGATAGAGGGCCGCGATGGTAAAGGATAACCAGCGTCCTGTACTGCGGCAGAGTTACGTCGAAACCGGTGCTTGCAAGAGATCGAGCAGTGATGGCTACAAGCGACCTGCTGGCTTTGAGCATTGCGTCCACCATGCCCGCCCGATCCAAGGTAACCTTTTCTCGTGTCGATGTAGGCTGGTCGTTGCCGGATGCCGTGTCTTTTTGGGCAGGATGCGGATTTTTGGATGCCAGTTCACCTAGCATATACAGTCCTAAAGTGTTCCTGGGCACATAAGTATCCCCGGATGCATAAGTGTTCCTGGGCACATATGGTCACAAGGTACGCAGAGCAATCATAATAACGTAACAGCCTATATTGCATAATACAATTATTGCATACTGCACGAATACTGGCAAGTTGGCGCTTTGACGGATAGCTACAATTACCTTGACCAAATGGCGCGCCCACAAGCCCCTGACTTTAGCCATGGGAAGGATGTCAAATGAACAGTTTTCCAGCGACGCGGATAGGATACTTATTTCATGCTGGTGAGACCGGATGCAGCGGTAATGCTACAGTGCGTTGCAAAAATGGTGCCCTTCATAGATGAACGCCGATTACGTTAACGGACGGCGGCAACGTTCAGCGCGCACGAGGATGAGTGTAGCTACCGTAGACATGTGTGGGTCTAGACTGAAAAAATCACACTGGCAGACTGGATCACTGGGATGGTACTGGGATGGAGGATGTGGTAAGCTGATGAGTATATTGGTAGCTATGTCGACACTCCGGCTGCAACGCATGCATATCTTACGGGTAGTCCTTCGGCTTTCTGGACATCCACCCAGGTATAACAAGTCATGGAGTTGACTCTAACACCCAGAAAGCCATTGCTTTTTTTTAACAAGTCACGCTCCTGGGTCAGTCGTTTTATGCAGTCAACTTACAAATAGCACATCTCTAAACGTACTACAAGGGATATGGCATGGCAAATAATATGCAATTAACTATATGTAAAAACAGACTACAGCCATATGCCCTATACCAATGGCTGTCTTAAAATAGTACTATTGACTACTCAATTAGTAATTAGCACATGAAGTGCTGATATGACTATTCTCCATAGGTGAGATATGCTATCAGAGGCAACGATGGCAACGACGCTTCAAATATCTGGTGCATCCAGTTGGGCTAACTTCAGCGTGATGCCCCTCAGCATGATGCCGCACGACAAAAGGCAGTTGAAGTTAGTTATTAATTATAGGAAACAATGAGAAGGTAACGGTTAGATTGAAAACATTTTTCTCCGCTCTTGGCAGGTTCTCGGTACGATGGAGGTACGCGATACTGGCAGCCTGGATAATAGCAACTATCGCTATTACAGCACTCCTGCCTGGAATAAGCAGTGCTGTCCAACAAAATGATCAGAAATTTCTACCAGCTAATTCTCCCAGTGTCATAGCGGCCAACCTGGCTCAGCCCTTACAGCCTGCAAATGTCACCAGGCTTATTATTGTAGCGTATCGAAACAACAGCCCCCTCACTACTGCTGACATGCGGGCAATCTCCGACATTGAAGCGGCTGCACGATCGGTAAAAAGTACGCTTCTCGTACGGCAAACCTCTATCTCGCGCAATGGTCGTGCAGATGAGATAATGGTGGCGTCCAGCATACAAAAGCTGAATGAGTACCCTCTGCGATCATATGTAGGCAATCTGTCGAACGCCATACACTCAGTCAAAGTACCACCAGGTCTCAATGTCCATCTAGCAGGCCCGGTTGCAAGCCAAGTAGCCAACCTAAACCGCAACAAAGGTACATCGGGGCGTATGCAAGATTTTGCCGCGCTGTTCATCATCATACTGTTGATACTAATTTTTCGAGCTCCATTGGCTCCCCTCCTCGCATTGCTACCGGCATTTTTGGTGGTACAAATATCAGGTCCACTGATAGCAGAGGTGGCAAAGACGGGAGTACCGGTTTCGGTGATTACACAGTTTATGCTCATAGTAATCATACTGGGTGCGGGAACAGACTACGGCCTTTTCCTGGTGTTCAGAGTGCGCGAGAACCTCAAGAATGGAGAGGAACCAAAAAAGGCTGTAGCACTGGCAGTGAGCCGAGTGGGAGAATCGATTACATTCTCAGCGGCTACGGTAATAGTGGCCCTAGCCAGTCTCAGCCTGGCGGCATTTGGTATGTATCAGAGCTTGGGAATACCCATCGCAATAGGAGTACTAGTGATGCTTCTTGCCGGATTGACACTCCAGCCTGCTCTACTTGCAATTTTTGGACGTGCAGCTTTCTGGCCAAGCAAGACACAGCCAATCACTGCTGACACAATTCACTCGACAAAAGTCACAAAAGCTAGCCAAAATGGTGGTACCCAAAGGATCATACACAAGCCAGGAGTATGGGGACGGGTAGCTGCTCGGCTTATACAGCACCCTGTGGAGACTCTGACTGCCGGAATAGTTATATTCGCTGTACTGGCTGCCTTTTCGACAGGGAACAAGCCCGCAGGATTTATCAGCGGAACATCGGCACCATCTGGAACCGGGGCAGCAATGGGAAATGCCGCCCTAGCAGCCAACTTTCCAAAGGCAGCAGCCAATCCAACAGATATAATTGCACGCTTTGACAGACCCATCTGGGAGAACGCCACATCTCTTGCACACTTTGAAACGATATTATCACACTCACACCTTTTTACATCCATGATAGGACCTCTCAATCCGAATGGGACTCAGCTATCGGCAAGCGAATTAGTCAAACTGCACGCAGCACTAGGTAGCCCTCAGCAGTTATTCCTATCGCACACTACTATACCCCCTGGGTTCACGCATGCAGAAATTCAAGCATATATGGCGACTGCATCACTGGTCAGTACGGGAGGACACACTGTAGCACTTGAATCCAGCCTGGCAGCGGGAAACCCCTCCAGTACAACTGCCATGCAAGCCACTCCGGCAATACGCTCAGAAGTAGCTGCTGCTGCGCGATCTGCTGGAATACGGCAATACGGCGTTGCTGGCGAAGCGGCGGCGGCATACGATGTAAGTTCTACTGCAGGAAATGACCTGATACATATATTACCTCTCGTAGTACTGGTAATTGGTCTATTACTGATCCTATTATTGCGGAGCTTGATTGCCCCCCTATATCTAATTGCCAGTGTCGTACTATCCTATCTTGCTGCACTAGGATTATCCGTCATAATATTCATGTTTATCCAGGGAAATCAAGGTTTGGTGTTCTTCCTACCGTTCATGCTATTCCTGTTCATTCTGGCACTTGGAGAAGATTACAACATCCTAGTCATGACCCGTATACGAGAAGAGGCAGCTCACCTACCGCTCAAGCAAGCGGTAACCAAAGCAATTGAGCGTACAGGCACTACTGTAACTTCCGCGGGGCTTGTCCTAGCAGGCACCTTCGTAGTATTTGCTGTAATAGGTGGTAGCTCCTCTGATGGAAGTCAGATAGTCGAAATGGGGCTGGGACTAGCCATGGGCATACTGATGGACACATTTCTTGTCCGAACTCTTCTAGTCCCCTCTACCGTGGTGTTGCTAGGAAAATGGAACTGGTGGCCGTCCAAGCACGGAGAGGAACATTGGGACGATGACGACGACAACATAGAGACTACGCAGCTACCTCAGGACATAAAGGAAGAACAGGTAAGTTCTCACTAGTGCAGTGAATATAAATAGCGTGAAGTTATCCGGCTAGTCAGGGGAACCATCTGGCAAGGCGAAGACGGGCGAAGACGAAGGTGTAGCCTTTGTTCAGGAATACCTGCCTATGCTATTAGCTAGGTGTGTCATCTGGCAAGACCGAAGACGAAGGTGTAGCCAGTAGCTGCACCAAGGATGAGAACGCCGTCAGGAGCGCCATCTAGCCGACGGGAACCCACGATTATTTGTGTGTCTCTACACTAGTGCTGTAGGGCGCCGACGACATACCCTATGCTGGAGCACAAAGACGCTATCTCTTCTGGATCCACACTCGGAAACATGCCTACACGTAACTGATTGCGACCAAGCTTTCTGTACGGCTCTGTGTCTACAATACCATTTGCTCGTAACGTCTTAGCGACCTCGGCCGCATCTACCGAGTCCACAAAATCGATAGTGGCAACGACATGGCTACGATGGGCTGGATTTTCGACATATGGTCTTGCGTATCCAGAACTTTCTGCCCATGAATATATTATTTCTGCAGAACGATCACACCGTGATGCGGACCATTCCAAACCTCCGCCAGATAACATCCAATCAATCTGGTTTGCCAACATGTGGAGAGTTGCCAATGCCGGAGTATTGTAAGTCTGATCCAGTCTGGAGTTTTCCAGTGCAATTTTAAGGTCAAGAAAAGCAGGTGTCCATCGAGTCATATTCTCTATGCGGTCAACAGCTGCAGGGCTCATAAGAGCTATCCACAATCCCCCATCCGAGGCAAAGCATTTCTGTGGTGCAAAGTAGTACACATCGAACTCAGAGGCATCTACCCTGAGACCACCGGCTGCCGATGTTGCATCCACCAGAACAAGTGCTTCACTTCGACCACCTGGCCTTGCTATATCCATCGCAACACCAGTAGAGGTCTCGTTATGAGTAAGACAATACGCATCGATACTGGGATTAAATATCGGATCAGGATGACTACCGTATGCGGATTCAATCACCTCAGGGTCTCCTATATGAGGAGCTGACTTTGCAGCTTTGGCAAATTTGGATGAAAATTCTCCAAATACAAGATGCTGGCTACGCTCCTTAATCAGGCCGAATGTAGCAGCATCCCAGAAACAGGTCGATCCACCATTGCCCAGCACAACTTCGTAACCATCAGGAAGTGAAAATAGCGTACTAAGACCTTCACGTATATGTCCGACTACCGACTTTACTGTAGGCTGACGATGACTGGTCCCCATATAAAGAGGAGCATCTATTGCAAGGGATTCTATCTGTTCGGGGCGTACACGCGAAGGGCCGCAGCCAAATCGACCGTCACGGGGCTTTAATTCATCAGGAATAACTATCATATTCCCAGTGTCGCGCATCCGGAGAAGTATGTAAAATCTACACTGAAACACACCTCATTGCGTGGTACATAGGGCATAAATTAAATATATCAAAACGAGATATATCTCGAACAAGATAGCCTAGATGCTAGTTCCTATTAAACTGACCACTGATACATCAGGGCACGGACCACTGATACATCAGGGAACTGACCTGCAAGTCTATAGTAGAAACAGCTATCTGAACAGACCATGGTCTCAAGGTAAGTAGTATAGTACTATGCAAACTTGGATATCACAGAGAGTCAGTACACTGGAACCGTCTCCCACCTTGGCCGTAGATGCAAAGGCTAAGGCAATGCGTGCGGCAGGAGAAGACGTCATAGGATTTGGTGCAGGTGAACCAGACTTCCCCACCCCGGCTCACATAGTAGAAGCTGCTAGACAGGCAGCCCTGGACCCCACCACACATAAATACTCACCTTCCGCAGGACTTCCAGATCTACGAGATGCTATAGCAGAAAAGACAAGTACCGACCTGCCTATAACGTTTGAAGCGTCACAGGTCATGGTCACCAATGGCGCAAAACAAGCGGTCTTCAATACATTGGCTAGCATTGTAGACCCGGGAGATGAGGTAATCTACGCCACGCCAGTCTGGAGCACCTATACTGAGGTGATCAAGTTAGTAGAGGGTGTTCCTGTCCCAGTCAGGACGACCCAGGAAAATAATTTTCACCTGCGCGCGGAGGATATAGAGAGGGTGATAACTGATCATACAAAAGCATTGCTGATAGTGTCACCCTCCAATCCGACAGGAGCTGTATTGGACGAACAAGAGTTGAGTGAGATTGCCCAGCTTGCGCTGGATAAGAACATTATGATCATTACCGATGAAATATACGAGCACCTCGTATACGAAGGTAACAACTTCACATCCATCATAAAAGCAAACCCATCCATTGCTGAACAAACCATTATAATAAATGGAGTATCCAAATCGTTTGCCATGACAGGATGGAGGGTAGGCTGGATGGTTGGTCCACAGGAGATTATCAAAGCAGCCACCGACCTCCAATCACAGACCACTTCTAACGTAGCTAATATCGCTCAACGAGCTGCACTGGCAGCATTGCAGGGTGGAACCAGTTGTGTAGAAGAGATGCGGGCAGTTTTCGAAAAAAGACGAGAAATAATTTATGGAAAACTATCACTAATGCCTGGCGTAACAATTACAGCACCAGAAGGAGCATTTTACGCGTTCCCGAACGTATCCGGACTAATCGGCAGGAAAATACACGGAGGTACTCTCACCGATACTACGCAACTAGCGCAGGTAGCACTTGAAACAGCAAAAGTTGCCGTAGTTCCTGGCGAAGCCTTTGAGGCACCAGGGTATCTGCGCCTATCATATGCGCTCTCTGACGAGATGCTAAATGAGGGGCTGGACAGGCTACACAAATTCTTCTCCTCGGCAGCAGGATAGCGGCAGCAGTATAGCCACCGTATATCAATTGACATCCTCCTCCATAACTAAAGCCAGGTGCTTGCGAGGCGTGTCCGGTCATCTTCACAGTTAAAATCCAGGTCTGGTATTCGGCGTTTGGCTAATTCCTCGACGGACTATACTTAGGTGTCCGGTGGTTTTCTCAATATACCACAGAAAGGATACCACGAAAAGGTGTCTTTTTGCGAGCCACTTACCAGCACGTCCTCACTCTGTGCGTGAGCAGATTCTGAATACGTTTTGCACCCAGCCACCTAACGACTTTATACGAATTAAAATTAATATATAGGGGAGTTGGATATTGCTTCTCTCATACCATCTCGTAATGTGATAATTTAGGTGCAGCCATCTCTTCACGAAAATGATCAAATGTCCATGGCCAAGCAACAGGTATTCCTCTGTCGTCCAGATACCAACTACGACAACCGGTAACCCATACCGTCTTTTTAGCAGCTTCTATCCTGTCCTCGTCAAACCTCTCAAGCGCCTCATGGGTAGCACTTATCTCCCTACACTGGCCACTCAGCACTTGATCTATCAGTTGCATTATGTAATCAAACTGCAATTCAGCCACCTCTATCAAGGAGAAGTTGCCGACCGGACCATTCGGACCGTTCAACATGAACAAATTCGGAAATTCAGGAATGGATATGGACAAGTATGCAGAGGGTCTGTCATGCCAGACATCGGCAAGAGATGTACCACCCCGACCAAACACAGCCATAGGACGCATAAAAGCATCTACATGAAATCCAGTAGCGTATACAATAATATCAAGTTCGTGCAATACACCATCTACTGTACGAATACCATTCTTCTCGATACGATCTATCTTGGAAGTAATCAAATTGACACCTGGACGCTGGATCGCCTCATAAAAGTTGGGAGATATGACCAGCCTCTTGCACGCAGCACGGTAATTTGGACGGAGTGCCTCACGTAGTACTGGATCCTTCACATTTTCTTCAAGATTTTGTACGCATAACTTCTCCATCAGCTTGACCATCTCTGAATCTGCATCTACAACAGCATTTGCAAAATTATCGGAGAACCACCTGGACAATGAATCGTGAAGGCCACGTAATTCATCAATATTCTCTCTATAACGCTTTTTATCGTTCTCGTCGATAGGAGGATTCTCTACCTTAAGAACCCACTGCGCAGTCCTCTGGAACACGTTCAATTCTTTCACGTTACCTCCAAGTGCGGACACAATCTGTACCGCCGTCGAACCAGTTCCAATTATACCTATGCACTTATCGGCAAGGGGTACGTCGTTGTCCCACCGTGCACTATGGAATGATACCCCCTCAAAGTCATCCATACCCTTTATATCCGGATATGATGGATGATGAAGGACTCCTGTAGCAGCAATCACGAAATCTCCGGCATCCTTTATACCCCCTTCCGTCTGCAGGTGCCAGCGACCTTCTTCATACTCCAATCTGGTCACCTCTGCATTGAACTGAATGTACTTCATGACATCAAAGCGAGTAGCTACATCTTTTAGATAAGCCTCTATCTCGTTGCCGGGTGAAAAGAAATGAGACCACTCAGGGTTTGGAGCAAATGAATAGCTGTAGAGTTGGGAGGGCACATCACATGCCACACCTGGATAGGTATTCTCCCTCCAGGTACCTCCCAATTCACTGGCTTTCTCATATACACGCATATTGGTATAGCCAGCCTCCTGAAGTTTGATAGCGGCCAATATACCAGCCATACCTGCACCTATGATCAAGAACCGTGGCCCAGCAGTGTGCTCGCTACTCTCAGGTGTATTGCCTTGCTGTGTACTTATTTCGTTGGTTGATTGGTTGTTCATGTTCCCTACCTATATCTCCGATGAGGCCTACCTATCAGACCCCTATATCCTTATTGTATAGCCAGTCAATAAGGAATGTCAAGTCGCACGCTAAAATTTTTCGATAAAAGGATATGGCATAATACGAGTTCATTACATACTTTTACAGGGGGAATCTTATAAATTGATGGCATGACATATCCTGCATGATCGGATACAGGGAAGGATTGGGTAAGCGGCAGGCTGCGCTCAATAACAGCAGATAGCTTAAGGGTCATTCGGCACAGGGTATTTTCAGTAGGGCTTCTAGCATGGCCAGGCAGGGACGGCCATGGGAGCGTATCACAAGATGATAGTTGAAGGAGGTATTCGACAGGGCGAGGCGGGATTGGGTAAGCGGCAGGCTGCGCTCAATGAGAGTTGGCCATACCCATCTCAAAGTATAGAATGGTAAGCAGGGCAAAGATGAACGCCTGTATGGCACCTATACCCATATCAAACAACTTCCATACGGTAGCTACAGGAGTGGATACGTAAATCCATGGTAATGCTGCAATCAGGGCCAGCATCAGACCACCTGCAAACATATTGCCAAACAACCTAAGAGCTAGCGTAAACGGCTTGGCAACCTCCTCAATAACATTGACAGGAAACAAGAACACATAAGGCTTGAAGTAATGACCTATATACCCCCCTATGCCCCTCTCCCTAATCGATGCAATATGCACAAGGATGATAACCAAAAAGGCATATCCCATCGTAGTATTTACATCTGCAGTGGGAGCAGGGAAAAGTGCCGGATGAGTAATATTGGGAAGCAACTCTACCCAGTTGGAGATCAGGATAATAAAAAACAGACAAATAGCTAGCGGTACTATACGTGCTCCCCTCGGCCCTATCGTAGATTCCACCTGCTTGGAAACGGCTTCTATAATTATTTCCCAAATTGTCTGCAGCCTGCCAGGCACGCCACTGGTGGCCTTCATTCTGACCGCTATGCCGAGTATAAGCACTACAGCTATGGCTATGGCAGATGCCCACAGCGTATCCACATTCAAGGTCAGGCCAGCAAATTTTCTTTGTACGTATTGACCTACATGAATCGTTACAGCCAGTGTTACTGGATTCAATTTGTACCTCCGTTAGATCGTAGTTCAGCAAATAATACCGAAGCCAGACTTGCAAGTAGCATTACCTGAAATACTGCAAGACCTACAAGCATACCCACACCAAGTTCAGGAACGGCAATCAAGAGCCCTATTCCTATCACACTCAATACACCCATCCGAAGTAAAGTATTAAAGTGCATTGCCTTACGTCCGGGCTCCATACTCTCAGCAGCTCGACCAGCAGACTTTACCACCATTCTGAAGTTGATCATAGCAGCCATAATACCAAGACACCCACCTACACCAGCCAAGAACATGCCCATTACACCAAGGACGATCAGAGCTACTATACCCACAATTAAGGCTGCAAGTGCAGTCCTCCTAGCTATACGTGCTACATCGGCCAAGGCCAAACTAGATAATACGTCCATCATAAGTACTTCTTCACCTCGCTGAATATTACCCCACCGGCAACCACAATGCCCAATCCTAGACCTGAAAATGTAAAATATGGATCGGTGTGAAAATGATTGTCCAGTACAATACCCAGCATCAAACCACCCCCGACAGAGATACCACTGGCTGCCCCCATTGTAAGCAGGTCTCCCAGCCCCGGTGATATCTTTTCACCGTTGCTGGAATCACTGCCAGCGTATCTGCTCTGGGCATTACCATCGTTAGCATCATTACCATCGTATACATTGCCATCATGAACATCATCATCAGCTTTATATCCATTACCAATATTATCGATATTGTTGTTACCGTCCTCATCCGCTCCATTCCCTCCATCACCCCTATTCACTCCATCCCCTCCATCCGCTCCATCCCCTCCATTGAAAATACCATTACCGTCATCGTTAGGAATACTATTGTTATTCCCATCCTCATTCTCATTCTGTTTGACACTGCCATTCATTATTTGCCCAATATCCGTGATATCCTCCCGTCCCTGGAGGAGGATTCTTTCCTGTTCGCCAAAGTGCTAGGAACAGAAGCAGAAGTAACGGGAGTAGGAGCGTCGGGAGTGGGAATAGAGTTGCTAGGAGCAGGAATGGAGGTGTCGAGAGCAGGAACGGAAGTGGTGGGAGCAGAGTTATCGGAAGTGGAAGCGGAGTTACCAGAAGCAGGAATATCGGGGATAGGAATAGAGATTCCTGAAACAGGAGTGGGAATACCTGAAGCAGTAGTGTCAGCAATAGTTGCGGAATTGGAGAGAGCAGTACCAGGAGCGGAGTTATCGGGAGTAGGAATGGAGTTGCTAGGAGTAGGAATGGAGGTGTCGGACACTGAGGCATTGGAGGCACCCTGGCTATCTTGATCACCCCCTGTGTACTTAAGCCCAGGACGAAAGAGGGTATACAACAACAGACCAAACCCAGCCGCCACAAGTGGTATAAAAGAGCTCCCTGACTTGGTAAAGAGCGGAAACAGCACAACAGCCGATAGTAACGCAGTCCACAGCCACAGTATGATCACACTACGACGATGACCATGACCAAGCCGTAAAAGCCTATGGTGGAGGTGGTCCTTGTCGGGGGTATGGAAGCTCTGTCCTCGCGCAGTCCGGCGAATAAACGCAAAGGACATATCCGCTATAGGAACTCCAAGTATGAACAGGGGTAGAAACAACGGAGCAAAGAAGAAATAAGTGGTTCCCGATACCTCCGGAGCACGTCCTCCTATCACAATAGTGGAGGCAGCCATAAGTAGCCCTAGGAGCAAAGAACCGGAATCTCCCATAAACATCCTTGCAGGATTAAAATTGTGTGGAAGAAATCCTATGCACGCCCCAAAAGTAACTACTGCAATCAATGGCCCTATATTGGACGATGGAAGTATCCCGAGGGATTCAAGCCGAAGACCATAGATGGCAAGAGCTCCAGAAGCTATAGCTACTATTCCTGCAGCCAAACCGTCCAGACCGTCGACTAGGTTTATAGCGTTGGTCATTCCAACCACCCAGAGAGACACAAGCAACGGAATCATTGCCGGAGAAAGAACGACAAACCCAGCAAAAGGTATCTTGAACTGGTACATAGTAACACCCAGGAAATATAATGCTGTAGCAGCTAGAACCTCTCCTGCCACTTTAGCCGGGGCAGATACCTCACGAATGTCGTCTACAAATCCTACCGCAAAGATTACCAGCACACCGATAATAACGCCATACGACTCTGATGATCCACTAAACACGGTATGGATACCCGTAAGCAACGAGGCCACACCAATAGCAACTAAAACCGCTACTGTCATGGATATACCCCCACCATAGGGAGTCAACTTTTCATGAATGCTACGACTGTCTGGAATAGCTACGAATTTAAGACGTAGTGCAATTTTACGAACTGGAAATGAGATAAGAAACGTTACAAGTGCAGCTACTCCTGCAACAATGCCATAATCGCCCAACGAGGGCATTGTCAGCCCACCGTTTTGGGTACAAAAGGATACGGTGGGAACGAATTACACAACTCCCTGACATTATCACGCACTTTGGCTACCTCTTCTCCATCATGCCTGCCTTTAAGCGCCCTCTTTATAAACTGTGCTATCTGTTGCATTTCGTCTATGCCCATACCTGCCGTTGTCTCCGCTGGCGTACCCAGACGCAATCCAGATGTAACAAATGGCGGTCTCGGATCACCGGGAATCTGATTACGGTTCAAGGTGATTCCGGCACTATCCAATACGTCTTGAGCTTCTTTACCGGTAAGTTCTGAATCAAATGTCCTGAGGTCCACCAGCACCTGATGATTGTCCGTGCCACCGGATACAAGTCTGAACCCTTCGGCATCCATAGCACTAGCCAGTGCCTTGGCGTTAGCAACTACCCTGTGAGCGTAATCGCGAAAAGCGGGAAGAGACGCTTCTTTGAAAGCTACCGCCTTCGCAGCAATGGTATGTTCGAGCGGGCCACCCTGTAGTCCAGGGAAAATAGCCTTGTCTATAGCACTGGCATACTGAGATTTACACAGTATCGCCCCTCCCCTAGGCCCACGCAAGGTCTTATGGGTAGTAAGCGTTACTACATCAGCAAAAGGGACTGGATTGGGATGTGCCCCACCTGCTATGAGGCCAGCAGGATGGGCGATGTCAAACATCAAATAAGCACCTACACTATCAGCAATCTCCCTAAAAGGCTGAGGCTCTATAAGACGAGTATAGGCTGTAGTACCAACTACAATAAGCCGTGGGTGCTCCTTTTGCGCCAACTCAGCCAATGCATCCAAATCAATTACCTCGCCAGCCTTACCTGGATCTTCCGAAGCAGGAGTTAGACCATAGGGAACGAACTTCCATAGATGAGAGGTAATACTGGCCTTTGCACCATGGGTAAGGTGGCCACCCTGATCCAGCGACATAGCAAGAATGGTGTCTCCATGATCGAGCAGAGCTTCATAGGCAGCCAGATTGGCACTCGCACCGGAGTGGGGCTGTACGTTGGCATGTTCAGCGCCAAACAATGCCTTGAGCCTCTCTCTGGCCAAGTCCTCCACCTCATCTATAAAGTAGTTTCCTCCGTAATAACGTTTGTGAGGATACCCCTCTGCATACTTATTAGTGAGAACCGAGCCACTGGCAGCAAGTACCGCAGGCGAGGTAAAATTCTCTGAAGCAATCAATTGAATAGTAGAAGACTGCCTGTTGGCTTCTTGCCATAGCAATGCCTCGAGCTCAGTATCACTGGGAACCCAGCCAGCAACCGGCCACAATTCCTGCAATTTCTCCAATTCCTCTACCCGTCTGTGATGACGCTCTCCCAGTGGCCTTGCATTCAAAAAGGCATCTACCGCCTCCAGTGCCACCTCAGAACCTATAATCCTGCCTCCAAAACAAATTACATTTGATTCATTGTGTTGGCGCGCAAGACGAGCTGTAGTTACATCGTGTGCCACTGCGGCGCGCACTCCAGGAATCTTATTTGCAGCCATAGCTATGCCCATCCCAGTACCACACACGCACAATCCAAGATCGGCCTCTCCCCTGGCAACTGCCCTGCCTACCGCTGCACCATATACTGGATAATCTACACTCGCACCGGTATATGTACCGAGATCGTCCACCTGGTAGCCAGTGTCCAGCAAGTGCTTTATGAGTAAGTTCTTCAGTTCTAATCCAGCGTGGTCACATCCTGCAGCAATCTTCACGTAATCATATTACCAGACACTGAGTAGGTTGCGCACCAATCGTGAGGTGAGGGGTGAGAAGTGAGAGATAGGAGGTGGGAGGTGGGAGGTGAGAGATAGGAGGTGGGAGATGGGAGGTGGGAGGTGGGAGGTGAGAGATAGGAGGTGGGAGATGGGAGGTGGGAGGTGGAAGGTGATGGGTAGGAGATAATAAGTAGACGACAAGAAGTAAGAACTGGGAAGTGGAAGATGATACATGCCGGTGTACCGGGAGTAGATCACAGTAATAAGGTAATAGCAAAATTGGAACCTACGCTACAAACAGGCTAATGTTTTAACCGTGACAATCCTCCCAAATACACCAGTACTAGTTGGCTCAGCGCAACTGACCAATAGACGCGACTCTGATATCGCTCTTACGGAACGTGACGAGCCAGTCGAGCTGATGGCCAAGGTTTTGGATCTGGCTGCACAAGACTGCGGGCCCAAGAATGCTGGCCGTAAGCTACTGGAACAGGCATCTCTACTATGCACTATCCAATCTCTGGCATGGCAATATATCAACCCCGCCCAGTTGGTAGCTCAAAAGCTGTCAATTGAACCCAAAATCCTTTCTACCACTACCACTGGAGGGAATAGTCCGCAGATGGTCGCAAGCTATGCCGCAAGAGCTATACAAGAAGGCCGCCTAGATGTCGTGCTGATCACGGGAGCTGATTGTGTCTATACTCGCAGGGCAGTACGTAAGGATCCTACCCATCCAGCACTACCCTGGACAGTACAACCAGAAGATACGCCAATACCTCTCACGCTTGGAACCAATAAGGATCCTACCACTACAGTAGAATCAGAGGTAGGGCTGGACAGACCAGCAAAGGTATTTCCACTATTTGAGAACGCTATACGCCACGCAAACGGCTGGACGCTAGATGAACATCGTAAAAAGATAGGACAATTGTGGTCGTCTTTATCAAAAATCGCAGAGAACAATCCTCACGCCTGGCAGCAACAGGCTAAAACTGCCGAGGAGATCTACCAGGTAGACGAGACCAACAGAATGGTATGCTTCCCCTACACAAAGCTACTAAACGCTAATATGCAGGTGGATCAGGGGGCAGCATTCATAATATGCTCGTACGAAGCAGCACAGAGGGTAGGTATAGACTCGGATAATCTAGTATTCCCGGTATCGGGAGCGGATGCCGATGATCATTGGTTCATGTCACACCGATGGGATCTACACAGCTCCCCCGCAATCAAGATAGCCGGCGAATCTGTCCTGGAAATGGCCGGTAAGTCAATTGACGATATAGAGTTAGTGGATCTGTACTCCTGTTTTCCGTCGGCTGTACAGATAGCGGCAAATGCACTGAGGCTGCCCGTCAATGATCCTTCTCGTCCACTCTCTATTACTGGAGGATTGACCTTTGCGGGAGGACCTGGCAACAACTACGTATCGCATTCAATATCAGCTATGCACAAGCTGTTGCGTGGGCAATCCCACAAATGGGGAATAATTACAGGGCTCGGTTGGTACGTAACCAAACACTCCCTAGGGGTATGGTCATCCGATCCGCCACAGAATGGCTTCCAGTATGCCAACCCTCAAGAAGATGTAAACAAACTGCCTCAGAGGCCTCCAACCTCTACAGAGCATCATGATATTACCGTGGAGACCTATACAGTCTGGCATAACCGTGACGGTTCACCCGAGTTTGGAATCGCCTCATATCTCAATGGTGACGGCGGTAGAGGATGGGCAAAGATACACGATAAGGACACTCTTATCGACATCGAGAACAACGAGGGATGTGGCCGCCGAGCCGAGCTAAATGATACATATTCCATCGTTCTCGTAGACTGAAGCACAGCACACTACACTATACTTGAAATATGAACCAGGCGAGTACAGACGGAGGAACTGCATACCATAAGCATGGGCTACGTCAGGTCTTCAGCCTTGGCGACCTCCTCCCACTCTCCGTTTCCAGCATAGGACCGATCTTTTCCGTCGCCGCTACCGGAGGTGTACTTGCGGCAGTAGCAGGATGGTGGGCACTTCCAGCCATAGTAATACTTGCAATACCATTTATCATCTCGAGCTTCGTATTCAGAATGCTGAACCGCCATTTCCCTCACTCAGGAGCATCCTACCATTGGTCTGCCCGCGTAATAGGACGCACCTTCTCGCGTTACCAAGCATGGATACTGATTCTCGCCTACTTCACTTCCATCCCACCAATAGCCATTCCTGCTGCACAATATACGCTATCGCTGGTAGCACCTGGTTATCATGCCCCCGCCGTACTTATTATGGGTATAACCATCTTCTGGATATGTTTTGCTGCTATCCCCCTGCTCATGGGTGCCAAACCGACTGCGATAATCACCAAAATATTCTTTATAGTGGAGATGATCTCGTTACTGGCTTTCGGAGCCATCGGCGTTGTCAAGCTTCGCAGCACTGCCCTTCCCATACATTTTGGTACTTTACCAATCGGGGGTATGATGATAGCAGCGGTAGTTGCCGCCACTATATTAGATGGCTGGGAAATCGATTCTTATGCCGCCGAAGAATCACGACGCCCCAGGCACGATCCCGGGAGAAGTGGCATAGTGGGTGCCTTTCTGGCACTTGGGTTCTATGCCATACTCTATCCACTGATGTTTGCAGAGACACCTATGCACACACTTATAGGATCCAGTGATCCCCTCGCATTATGGGCTGGTAGGATAATACCAGGGCAATCTTGGATCATCTTGATCCCGATACTACTGTCGACAGCTGGTGGCCTATGGCTCACCACATACATACTCACCCGCGCCCTGTATGCTATGGGAAGAGAGAATCTGATACCCAAAGCATTTGGAAAGACCAATCGCCACCAAGTTCCCTATATGGCAACGTTAATCGTCTTTGGAACAACCATTGCAGTGGTAACGATGCAGCTGTTCATCTCCTCGTTCAACTCTTTCTTCAAACTCATCCTGTCATCAGCTGGATTCTTCCTACTGGCAGAGTTCTTCCTGGATTCACTCACCGCAGTAGTCTTTCTCACCATAGGACACCGCCGCTTGCCAGACGTACAAATATTTCCCCATGAACACAGATGGCTTCTTGTAGCATCAATATTCTCCTCCACTATAATGGCCTTTCTGCTGGTAGCTTTTTTCTTTTATGGACCAAAGGCTATAGGCTCTCAAATCGATACAGTAATACTGTCATTAATCGGAATAGGGGCAGTATTCACTTGGTGGACAGGCAGGCACCGACACCATACCTATATATTCCACGGTAATGATGCGATAGCCACCTCTCTTGCTAAGCTACAAAGTCGCAACCACGCAACAGACCAGATAAAGTAGTATCTTCCATTCTATTACGAAAACGACCTACCACTACATGCCCTTATGGAAGAGGCTTACTCCCACTTGCAATCCTCAATCATCAATCGTCAATCAGGACCAATAAGGCATCAGTGCATAGCATCTCTCCAGCGGCTAAATCCGAAGGATGAAGCGCCAAGAGTAATCCCTCAGACTCCTGCACACTCTCCTATGCCTACTTCACCGCTGAACGGTCCGGTCTCGTCGTAATCGACATAATATTCCGGAGCCTCTTCAGGATCTGGAAATTCGTCCAGGTACTTCAGTGACTCTGCAACTGTCTTGGCACCTCCGACCTGCTCCAGCCAACCAGTAAAGGACTGCCCAGGGCTACGCTCCTCAGCATATCTGCCTACAATATTTACCACTGCATCGGCAGCTCGCTTTGCCGGTAACCTCAGAGCTTTTGCACCAAACTCCACCTGAGTATCTCCAAGGTGTCCACCGAGAAGCATCTGATAACCGGGAGCCGACCTACCATGAGCACGTCGCTCAGCTCCGAAAAACCCAATATCTGCTATATGATGTTGCCCGCAGGAATGGGTACAGCCTGAGATGTTAATACGTACACCATCTACATCGCCAAGGCCGGCCGACTCCAGCGCCTCTCCTATCGCATTTGCCAATCCCCTACTCTGTGTAACGGCGAGATTGCAGGTATCCGCTCCTGGGCATGACACCACATCACGGGCGAGTTCGGCTCCTGGCTCAGCCATATCTATAGCTGCAAGCCGCTCAAAGAGCATACGCAACTGCCCCTCTTCAAGTCCACGAAAGACCAGATTCTGCCTGTTGGTCACCCGCACATCAGCACCCAATTCACGCTGCAACGCCGCCAGTTCCCTGAACTGCTCAGAGGTGATATCTCCCAGGCGAGCCCAGGCATAAGCAGAGACCGTATTGTTATTTGCTCCACGAACCACATTTGCCCTCTCCCAACGTTCAAAGGCAGTGCGTCTTCCACTAAGCTCCACACGGGATCCCCTGCTCAGATCTCCTACAGCAGTAGGAGTCACATCCTTGGCAAGTCCGGCAGGCTCATCTCCCAATTCCCTTACTACCTCAGGTAGCCCGTCCACATAAGTGACCGAGGCAATAAGCAGCTTCCGCTCTTTTAAGATACGCTCCCTCAGCTCATCTATACCCATAGTGTCTACCAACCACTTGAGTCTGGCTCGGAGTTTGTTGTCCCGATTGCCATAGTGATCGAATGTTCTCAAAATAGCTTCCATGGTAGGTATAAGAAGCTCTCTGGGCGTAAACTCCTCAAGAACCTGTGCGGGATGAGGGTTGGCTGACAGTCCGCCACCGATAAGCACCTTGAACCCGGGCTCCAAGGTTCCATCTGACATCGGGCGCGAAACAGCAATCACACCTATATCGTTGAACGCTGCCTGCCCACAATCGGTAGCGCATCCGGAAAAATTGATCTTGAACTTTCTGGGTAACCGTTGCGCATAAGGATGCCTGAGAAAGTGACGAAAAGCAGCCTCAGCCCACGGACTGATATCAAGCACCTCGTAAGGACATGCCCCGGCAAGGTGACACCCTGTAATATTCCTCACTGTATCTCCACAGGCTTCCCGAGTGGTGAGCCCTGCATTGGCAAGTTTTCTCAAAAGTTCGGGAGTGCGCTTCAACGGTACAAAGTGAAACTGGATATTCTGTCTAGTCGTGATGTGGCCCCACCCTCTTGAATATTCGTCGGCGATGTCACCAAGCAATTCAAGCTGCTCTGGCAGGACTGAACCATGAGGCAACTTTACACGCACCATCATTTTGTCCTCTCCCTGTCGCTGGCCATAGATGCCGTTGTTCAGGCGCATGATCTTGAAGGAGTCCTCGTCTACCTCGCCAGACTCTCTGGCATCGAGCAATGCCTCATAACGATCTATATCATGAAACAGCTCTGCGGGAAGCTTCCTCGTAAAGAGTGATTCGTCATATTTCACATAGTCGGTGGATGGATTTGTTGGGTCTGATGCACCTGTTGCACAGGCTACATCTATTCCGTCTGCTGTTCCTGGTGCGCCAGATACCTCTGATGCACTCGTTACCTCGGATATACCCGTTACCCCCGTTGCTTCAGCTATCCCAGTTTCTTCCACTACGCTCACTACGCTAGTCGTCCCTATCTCGCTCGC
The DNA here is from genome assembly GCA_021846725.1 of Actinomycetes bacterium. GTDB lineage: Bacteria > Actinomycetota > Acidimicrobiia > Acidimicrobiales > JAMCPL01 > JAMCPL01. The sequence continues at coordinate 19,667 of JAJZWK010000012.1, forward strand.
TGTGCCAGTCGTATCCTTTGTCTCTTTCACAGTAGTCATATTCTTATAATAGCATAAAATCAGACTAAGTCAATCATATTTTACAACTTTTACAAATTACCTGTTTATCTGGCTTATTTGCTGATCTGAGTACTGCTTGATCTTACTTTATCTATCCAGCTATCGGTGAACCTCCCTGCCATCACAGACGGGGTCAACTTGGTCCAATTCCAGTAAATGGATGGCTTATTCTACCGACCACTTCGACCAAACGAGCAATATAATATAATAGGATATAATAACCCTGCGCAATAACTCTGTGCATGCTATAAAAGATGAAGTGGTCACGCCAGTTTGCCGAGCAAGCGATGGAATAGGATACAATGACTCCGTGCATGCTATAGAGATAAAAGAGCTATTCAAATCTTACGGTGACCTAAAAGCCGTAAACGGGCTCGACCTAACGGTCAGAACTGGAGAGGTATTCTGCTTCCTCGGGCCTAACGGTGCTGGGAAGACAACGACCGTAGAGATCCTTGAAGGCTACCGCAAACGTGACTCGGGGACTGTATCGGTACTGGGATACGACCCAGAGAATGGTGGTCGTGCATTCCGCGAGCGTATTGGCATAATGTTGCAGGAGAGCGGAATACAGACCCAGCTAAGCGTGAGAGAGGCACTTGACCTCTACCGTAGCTACTATAGCCATCCACGCTCTACAATGGAGCTGATAGAGATGGTAGAGCTCAATGGCTCTGTGGATGTACGGGTAGAAGCGCTCTCTGGTGGGCAACGAAGACGACTCGATCTGGCACTAGCTCTCGCCGGAGATCCCGAACTAGTCTTCTTGGATGAGCCTACTACTGGTTTTGATCCGGCCGCACGGCGAAATGCCTGGCATACCATAGATGGGTTACGTTCATTGGGCAAGACCATCTTCCTGACTACTCACTACATGGATGAGGCTCAGGCACTAGCCGATCGAGTGGCAGTAATATCAGATGGACAAATAGTAGCTCTGGATACGCCTGACAGGATTGGTGGACGCAACACTACTACCAGCACGATACGTTTTCTGCTACCTTCCAGCATCTCTGTAAACGACCTACCAACACTTTCCAACATGGAACACCTCGATGCCGACATGTCAGCCGAAGGAGAATCCGTAACAATCCATACGTCCAGACCAGATCTTGCTCTATATGTGCTGACAAGTTGGTCAGTGGGTAAGAATATAGAGCTAAGTGGACTCACTGTCAGTCGCCCTACACTGGAAGATATCTACCTCGAATTGACCGAGGAAAACAACTAAATCGTATGAAAGCACAAAGCATTCCCGTAAATGAACATAAGTATGTCTTTATCTCCTCCAAAGACATTAAATTACTGGCCACACAAACTGCCAGCGAGCAGAAGATTCTTTGGCGCAACCGGCGAGCTATTCTATTCACCTTTATACTACCGGTAGCCTTCCTGGTGTTTCTTGGGGCAAGCAATAGGGGAGTACATCTAAAGATCATCGGTAATATGAACTTCGACACTTTCTTTGTTCCGGGCATCCTAGCGTTCTCTCTGGTGTCCACTACATATTCAAACCTTGCTCTCAGCATTGCTGTACAGCGTGACCAAGGAATACTAAAACGCATCAAGGGAACACCACTTCCACCGTGGATGTTCTTTGCCGGCAAGGTTGGTGCAACATTACTAAACTCCCTGCTCATGGTAGTTATCGTGCTCGCAGTTGGTCGTTTTGCCTACGGCGTTCAGATACGGGTATCCACTCTGCCTGCACTGATCGTCGATCTGTTAGTAGGTGCAGCCTGCTGGAGTATTCTCGGCATAGCAATGTCGACTGTGGTCAATCGTGCCGAAGGTGGCTCACCTATCGTCACCCTACCATATATCGTACTAAGTTTTATATCAGGAGTATTCTATCCTGCCCAAGCAGAGCCAGCTTGGCTCCAGGACCTGGCTCGTGCATTTCCTCTGGAACCATTGGCAAGATCCCTAGAAGCTGCTTTCGACCCTTTCGTGGCAGCACCGGCATTTAGAGGTACTGACCTTTTGATAATGCTGGCTTGGACGGCTGTAGGCACTGTACTGAGTCTACGATTCTTTAGATGGGAGCGGAAATCGAGCTAAATCCTGTGACCCACTATCCTGCACCATAATACCTTGAGATTCACTGCCATCCACCCCACCGCCCTGTACCCCCCATTCGTGTCTCTTCACTTCTCACACAAAACTGCCATCCACCCCACCGCCCTGCACTCCCTGACAGCCCTGTACTCCACTGCCATCCACCGTACTTCCAGGCGCTACACTATCCTGCACCATACCGCCCTGCGGATCACTCTCTGACAGGGCAACTACTGAGGAAGCTTTGATGTTATGATGAGAGAACACCCTGGAAGCAGATAAAATAGCTGCAAGTACCATAAGTCCGGCAGAAGCATAAAAAGCCGAATGTATCCCGTTGTTAAACGGACCCTTGACTGAGCTCACCAGGTGAGTAGTCCCCACAAAGATAGCAAATGCCAACTTCCTCGGAATCGTTCTCGCCGCTACCAGGATGGCCATCGAAAAAGAAAAGACCATTCCTACATTGGAGAAAGTCCTCAACATTCCTGAAGATATTCCAAACACCTCAGAGGTAGATGCCTTCATGACTGCCGAGTTATTGCCCGGGAAGAATGTCGAACCACCTATGCCGTTTATGATGCTGGACAATACCACTACCCATAGTCCTACGTCCGTACCCAAATGGGCATAGAGGATAAGAGCAACCACCTGTATCGCCAGCCCAGCAGTAGCAGGAAAGACAGGGCTTGTCCTATCAGCCAGTCTGCCAGCAAAAGGTCCAACAAAACCACCAAGAACGTAACCAGGGACAAGCAAGAGTGAGGCATCCAAGGGACTCAATCCCCGAACGCCCTGCAAGTACATAATCAATAGAAATAACACGGCGTAATTTCCAGCAGCTTGAATTAGTGCCGCAAAGAGGGAAGGAGTCATGGTGGGTATCTTGAAGATAGCAAGCTTTACGACAGGGTCATGTACATGAGCCTGTGATATTAAAAAGATGCCAAGTAATACCAATCCCACCAAGAAAAATAAACCAATAGCCAGATTGAACGACTCGCTGGTCAGCTTGGTCATTCCCCAAAGTAAGCTGAACAATCCTCCTGCAAGTAATAGCATACCTATCCAATCGATCTTTCTACTGATTCGCTCTGTCCGCTCGACCAATACACGTCCAGCAGCCATCAGTGCCAATATGCCGATGGG
>JAJZWK010000104.1 GCA_021846725.1 Actinomycetes bacterium
ATGGTCCGTCCAGAATAGCGTTGATAGGTGCTGACAGAGGTGAGCCCAGATGTCCCCAATATCCTATGGATGTTACCAGAATGCCGAACGATAAGGTGCATACCATGAAAAGACGTTCTGGCATGTCATTGCGTGAAAGACCCCATATACCGAGTGCCGCCAAGAGCGCAGTGGCGACTATAGCCATAGAATCGTTTTCGAAGTACCAGCCTGGTGGTGTCCATATGCCGTGGATGACCTGGAGAGAGATCCACTGCCCCCCTCCCCTCATTACTTCTCCAAGTGAGGTAATGAAGTTTGTATCATGTGCGGTTTCGGTATATGGCAGGAAGTCGAAGCCGTAGACCCCCTGAAGGAGGAGAGCTCCTACGTACCATATGGTTGCCATTGCCATAGCCAGTAGCCACCATCCGGCTAGCTTTAGACGGGCGGTATTGTCTTTTCTAGTGAGAATCCATATGAATGGTGCGAACAGGACGGCTAGAACTGTAATTGCGTTGATTCCTCCCATGAATAACACTGCTACTCCGGAAAGGGCAGCAGCTTTTGGTAATGATGTACCTACTCTTTTTATTCGTACGAGGGGCAGGAGAGCCCAGGGTAGCAGGATGGTGGAGAGAATGCCACCACTTGCAAGTAGGGTGGTCAGGACAAATGGGGAACAGGTATAGGTGAGTGCAGCTATGGCTCGTGTCCATGTATTGCCAACGTGCATCTCTTCGGCTAGCAGGATAGTACCCCACAACCCAACGACCAAAAAGATGGCGAGCCAGCTTCTTTGAGTGATCCAGGCTGGCAACCCAAGTAGATGTCCGGCAAGGAAGAATGGTCCCATAGGAAAGAGGTATCCATAGGACTGGTTCTGAATGGATCCAAATGTGTCTCTGAATTGCCATAGATGGATAGCGTCATGCAGTAGATGTCCAGGGTTTATAGCCAGTGCGAGTTTGGTATCTATGACTATTTTGCCCGTATCCTGTCCAAATGCAAGAGATATCAAGAACGCTGAGAGTAGTATTTCCAAGTGACGATGGGCTACCAACCATCTTGCCAGTCGGGTTATTATCGTTGCGCTTTGCTTGGTAACTTTGTGCCTGTGGTCGCCTCCGACATGCACCTCCTGCCACGAGATGGCATATGCAGTCTGTTTTTCTTTTCCAATGATGGTGGCCATTAAATTCTACTGTAGACGATCTTTTATAACGGTGGCCGTATAGGTGGGCATTTTGTTCTCACATGCATGCTGTTTACAGGATGATCATTAGCTGGCAATGTGTCCGTTGCGCATTGTTTTGGCCATGGTAATGTATTGCTCGGCTGTCCTTTCCCAAGATAATTTCAATGAGCGATCACGTGCTTGCGAACCGAGCATATGGCGCAGCTTACTGTCCCTTGCAAGTCGTGTCCAGGCTTCTTCCAAGTCTTGGATATTATTACAAAGTATGCCGGTAACATTGTTTATTATTGCATCCCTGACGCCCGGAGCGTCCAGTGCCACGCTTGGCTTACCTACCGAAGCAGCCTCGAGTATGACCATACCCCATCCTTCATGGTGAGCTGTATGTATAAGCATCCAGCAGTTCTCCAGTAGTTTCCATTTTGTGTTTTCGTCGACATGTCCGAGCAACTCACATCCAGGTGGCAACGATGAAACTAGTGTCGTGTATTCAGGGCCGGATCCGATGATGAGCAAGCGGCCACCCTTTAGCTCTTTGCGTACTATCTTCCACGCTTCCAGCATGATATTAATTTGCTTGTGAGGTACCAAACGACCTATTGCAATGAACAGTGGTTCATTACTCTCCTTCTGTACCGCTGGATGAGCTGAGACCCCGTTTTCTATGATGACTATGTGCTTACGGTCTATTCCAATTTCTACGAGTGCAGATGCAGTAGAAGGAGATACTGCTACGAAAGGGGTATTTTTGTATACAAGCGGCATAACGGTTTTTTCCATGAATCTTCCGAATGCAGCTACAGCAGGCGAGAAGCGAGTTGACCACTGATCGGTATGGACGTGATGCACTAGACAGACATTAGGGTGGTGCCGGTGCCATAGAGGAGAAAAGAATGGGATTCCATTTTCCACGTCGATAAGGAGATCGAATGCGCCATATCGTTTTTCAAGTTTATACACGATCCATGGGACGCGAAGGTATTGTGTGTATGTGCCGCCAGCATTTATAATGTTGTAGGGGTGCTGTTCTGTAGGACCCCCGCATATAACGGTTACGTCATGCCCTCGGCTTTGTATTATACGTGCTATGTTGTCGGTCAATATCTCAGCTCCACCTGCAAGTGGATTTGCGGTATCACGCCACGTGATTATTGCTAGACGCATGCTAGAAGCGTGGGTCACTCAGGGGCTGTCTGTTGCCGGTGATCATTTATTGAATAAGGGAGATCGGTAGTTTCTGTTTTTAAATCTGTCTTGTTGGGTTGCAATGAGTCTTTTGTGACAGACTCATTGACTTCAGCGTCCTTACCGACTTCAATATCACTGATATCAATGTTGCTGATATCAGTTCTGGTAGTGCCCTTGTCCACCTCGTTATTGCCGTTACTTATTCTACTACTGCCGTTACCCATCTCGTTCTTATCTGGTGTTATGTTGTAATTGCTAGGTGGGTTTTTCCATCTCAGCCCTTTGTCCAATAGGGTACCTATAGTTGCCCAAGATTCGCTACAAGTTATACCCGGAATACGGTCAGTCAATGAGGTTGTCATGGCTTTTCGTTCGCTGGCAGAACTCAACGGCATTATGACGGCCACCCCGTCTTCATAGGGTACAGTCAAATCAGCTACCCTGATTGCTCTGCTTATGGAATCTTGTAACATGACAGTATCCGCTGAATCCTGATCATCATTTTGGTTGCCTCTTACTTTTGGTGAAAGTTCGGGTAATTTGTTGCCCTTTTCAGAGACATTTTGGTTCTTGCTTCGATGCACGGATATGATAGGTAGCCCGCGTAATTGTGGTGGCTGGGAAGTCGTGCGGTATACGTCTATCAACATTGAGAGTGGATCTGTAATTGCATTTATGTGGCTTCCGTTTACATGACGCCAGGTTACCGGGGCTTCCTCTATCGTCATGCCCAGTTCCTTTGCGATCCAGAGTATCTCTACGTCAAAGGAGAAATGGTCTATCGTGGAAAGATAAAATAGAATCTTGGCAACTTTGGTGTTGAATGCTTTGAATCCACATTGAGTATCCAGAAAATTCATGCCAGTAATCCTTCTGACTAGGGCATTGAATGCCCTTCCTGCTATAGTACGGCTGACAAGAGGTCCTATATTTTTTGATTGAGGGTGTGCCCGTGATGCTATAGCTATATCGCAGTGATCTAGTTTGGAAACGAGTTCTGGGATGGCCAATGGATCAATTGCCATGTCTGCATCTATGAAAACGAGTCTTTTGCCTCTGGCTCTTATTACCCCGGAGCGCACAGCAGCACCCTTACCTCGATTTGCAGGTAATCTGATGACGTTTGCCCATGGTAGATCGTGCAGGTATGATCTGGCGATATTTGCGGTGTTGTCTCGTGACCCATCGTCTACCACCAATACTTGAGTAGAGAGGTAATCGAACAGTCCGTTCGAAAAACCTTCCAACAAGCGGCTCAGCATCGCCGGAAGGCGGTTCTCTTCATTGTAGGCCGGTATGACTACTGTAAGTTCTATGCCGGTCGATACGTTTATTGTTGTGTATTCCATATCAGTTACAAGTATTTATATTATCAGTAGCTACTGGTCGGTACCGTTGTTATCCTGTTTTGCAACATATACCGCCAAGCTAATATTATACTATTTCTAGTAGTATGCAGGAAGATATTATACAGACCCATTGGGGAAAGATCAGAGGTCGCATGGAGGGCGGTGTATGGGCATTCAAGGGCATACCTTATGCTTCTCCTCTGAGTAATGAATTGAGGTTCTCTCCTCCGAAAAGACCGGTTGCCTGGTCAGGGGTCTTGGATGCTTTTGAGTTCGGTCCTATAGTGCCTCAGCCCGATCCCATTCCTGCAATGAGTATACTTGGTGATCCCACCGAATGGGATGAGAAGAGTTGCCTCACATTGAATATCTGGACTCCTGCTGCGGATGATGCCAAGCGTCCTGTCATGGTGTGGATACATGGAGGGGGATTCTCTACAGGGAGTTCAGCCCAGTTGATTTATCGCGGAGATCGTCTTGCCAGGAATGGCAATGTTGTCGTAGTGACTATAAACTATCGCCTGGGATCATTTGGATTTCTGTCTCACCCGCAGTTTGGCTCTACTTGGGATATAGATGGTGCCGGTGGTGATGGTGCCGGGGTAGGTGGTGCCGGTGATACAGAGCTAATAGCCACAGGTGCTGGCACTTCAAAAGAATACTACGGCAACTGGGGCATTATGGATCAGATTGCAGCTTTGCGGTTTATCAAAGAGATAATATCGAGCTTTGGCGGTGACCCCTCCAACGTGACCATATTTGGAGAATCAGCCGGAGGAATGAGTGTTGCTGCGTTACTGTGTGCAAAAGAAGCAGAGGGTCTCTTCCAAAAGGCCATCATAGAGAGCGGTCCACCTTCAAGTATCAGCATTGATCTAGCTATAAAGCGGGCGCTCAGGATAGCGGAGTTGGTTGGAGT
>JAJZWK010000013.1 GCA_021846725.1 Actinomycetes bacterium
TCCTTCGGCGATGACGCGTCCCAGGTGTAGGCAGGTGAGCCTGTCTGCTATGGACGACACCAGAGGTATGTCATGCTCGATGACGATAAGCGTTGCCCCGGTGTTCTCTGCCACCCCCAGGAGGAACTCGACGAGAGCGGATTACATTTTCCCGCGTTTATGGATGGGAGTTTTATGGATGGCAGCTGCGCTTCCTTCAGTGTCATTTCTTTCGGTATGATATCGGCTATTGTATATATGGCGTGGCTATATGGCCAAGTTCAGAATTCGTCTATGAGTGAGGAAATATTATAGTGTTTGATACAATATTTACGAGTGGTAATGTATTCATGGTAGCTGTTTTGCATCTTGCTACAACCGTTTCACATGCAAAAAAAACTGCTACAAGTTCGTCTTCTTCGGGGGAGATAATATATCTCCTGTTCATGGTGCTTATTGTGTACGTAGGCTGGAGACTTATCTTCAGGCCACAGTCCCAACGAGCCAAGCAACAGCGTCAGACCATGTCAATGCTGAGCGAAGGTGATGATGTCATTACTACGGCCGGGATATACGGTACTATCCTCGAAATAGATGGCGACAAGGTCCATGTGCGTGTCAGTGATGACTGCGTTATTACTATGGCAAGGGGTAGCATTGCACAGAGATTGACTACTACCATCTCAGATGATGATACCTACGGGTCAGGGTCAGATCATGACGGCTCGTCTGATGAGCAAACTGATAGTTATATTGCAGACGCGGAAGATGTCGATTATGAAGACGGGGATGCAGAAGATGGAGAGATTGAAGATACCGTATCGGAAAGTGATGATGGTGATGATGGCAGTTACAGGCAATCTGGGGTGGAAGATGCCAAGAATTAAGTGGGCTGAAAGTAGTGTCTGTCCAATGCTGGAGAGACAGACAGTGCAGAGACAGATAGTACCACGCTCGATAGAGGTATGTAAGAGTAGCAATAGTTGTATGTATAGTGATATCATGCATGTAATATTATGAAGCGTTCTTATCTTCTTTCATTGGTCGGAGCCATTGTCGTGGCTTTAGTTGCATTTGGTGCGGTTTTGTCGGCTGGGTGGTCGCCGAAGCTGGGGCTGGACCTGGCAGGTGGTGAGGAGGTCGTATACCGTCCTGCTCATGCAGTTCCTCAAAATTACATGACCGAGTCGGTGAATATCATCAACAGTCGTATTAATGGTCTCGGTCTATCGGGCGCAAATGTAGGTACACAGGGAGGCGACATCGTCGTTCAGCTACCAGGCGTTAAAAACCCACAACAGGTGATCAATACCATAGGAGAGACAGCACAGCTTTATTTCAGGCCTGCGCTGTGCGAGGCACCACCGTATACGCCGTCGACCGCCAAAAAGGGCAAAGCTTCTACATCTCCGGGACCGTTGCCTACCTCGTGTCCATCAGCAGATCAGCTGACTGCGGCCAATCTTGGAGTAAAACCAAGTTCCTCTTCGACAACAGGATTTACAGAAAATCCGGTGCCAGCAGACAGTGCACTGGCCAGCTACCCCAGTACTCCTCCAAGTCAGGATAATCCATCTTCATACGTATTACTCCCAGCATCCAAGTCGTCCGGGCAGTCTGGAGTACGTTATCTGCTAGGTCCTGCGCAGGTGACAGGTAAGGCGCTTTCAGGTGCTTCTGCGACATTTATTCCAGGTACAGGGTGGGTGGTGAATTACTCTTTGAACTCTGCAGGAGCAGTGGCATGGGACAAACTCGCTCAAGCTCAATTCCACGCTATCGTAGCCATCGACATGGATGGTCAAGTCGTATCGGCACCTATTATACAGCCGTCGCAGTCTACTTTTACCTCTTTTGGTGGCAGTGGGCAGATAAGTGGCAACTTTACCCATACGAGCGCATCAAATCTGGCACTAGTGCTCCAGTATGGTTCTCTGCCTGTGCCGCTTCATAGGATCACAACAGAGACGGTATCAGCTACGCTTGGACATTCATCGTTGAAAGCTGGACTTATTGCAGGCATTATGGGATTGGCGCTTGTATTGCTTTACATGCTGTTCTATTACCGGGTGCTTGGATTGGTGGTGCTATCTGGGCTAATGGTTACGGCTGCGCTACTGTGGGCCATAGTATCTATATTCAGTCATGTCAGCGGACTTACTTTAGACCTTGCAGGAGTTACTGGACTGATTGTATCTGTGGGAATTACTGTTGATTCCTATGTAGTATATTTTGAACGCTTGAAAGATGAAGCCAGGTCAGGTCGATCAATCAGGACGGGCGTGGAAAGGGGATTCAAGAACGCATTTCGGACGGTCTTGGCTGCCGACCTTGTATCACTGCTGGCTGCTGTGTTGCTATGGTTCCTGGCTATAGGGACAGTAAAGGGTTTTGCATTCTTCTTGGGGCTCTCTACCCTGCTGGATATCTTTACCACTTACTTCTTCACCCGGCCATTGGTAATCATGCTTGGACAGAATAGAGAGGTTACAGAGGCTCGTCATATCGGAGTGTCGAGTGGGTTGGCAGTGGAATCACGCTGAGGTATAGAGATTGAGATACACCGATAGAGGCATGAATGTATGGAGATTGCTGAATGACCACGACTGAAAGCGTTACGACCAAAGAGCCGATTAACGGTTCTGATCCGGAGGTGCCCAATAGAAAGAATGCCTTTATAAGGCTATATCGTGGTGATACCCATTTTGATTTCGTAGGGCGTAGAAAGTGGTGGTACCTTATATCTACATTGGTCATTATTGCAGGGTTGATATCACTTGGGGTGAGAGGTCTGAACTTTGGAATAGAGTTTCGTGGTGGTACGTCCTGGGAAGTGATAGCACCTGGTGCTACTGTACCTCAGGTACAGAAGGCTATGACAGCAGCAGGTCTGACTCAGCCCACTATAGAGATTCTGGGCGGTAAGACTGTCGAGGTTCAGGCTGATTTACTTTCCTTGGCACCGTCTCGTGCTGCAAAGATAAAAACGGCAGTTCAAGATGCTATGGCAAGGATTGGACACATATCTCCATCAGCAGTCACCATAAATGATGTTGGGCCGACCTGGGGAGGTCAAGTTACCCAGAAGGCATTGATTGCATTGGTCGCGTTCTTTATTGGGGTAGTGATCTATATTTCGTTCAGGTTCGAATGGAAGATGGCTATAGCTGCGCTCATCGCGGTGATACACGACTTGCTGGTAGTGGTGGGTGTATATTCTCTGACCGGGTTCCAGGTAACTCCCGATACGGCTATTGCGGTGTTGACTATTCTTGGTTATTCGCTTTACGATACAGTAGTGGTATTTGACCGGGTAGGTGAGAATACCAAGGGTCTTGGGGCTTCTGGGAAGATGACCTACGAGGGGGTAGTAAATCTCTCCATGAACCAGGTGCTTGCTAGGTCTATCAATACCTCGCTGGTAGCTATCCTGCCCGTACTCTCAGTCTTGGTGATAGGTGCGCAGTTGCTGGGAGCCACTACGCTTCAGAGCTTTGGTCTCGCTCTAGTCATCGGCCTTACCTCTGGTGCCTATTCTTCTATTTTTATAGCGTCTCCTGTACTTGCATCTCTGAAAGAGAGAGAGCCGCGGTATAAGTCGATCAGATCGAGGCTTGTGAGTCGTTCGGATTACGTCGATTTGCTTACTCCCAAGCAGGCAGCACTCCTGCAAGCATCCGGAGGAACTGGGCAGAGTAGGGGGGCATCCGGGCAGGTAACTACACGGAGAAGTAAACCTCCAGCCAGGGTAGCTGGGGGAGGCAGATCGGCATCAAGCTCTCGAAATCTTATTCGCCCGGCGGGTGGAGCACACCAAACTGTCGAAGAAATGACCATCCTGGAGGAGGAGAATGCCCGACTTCGTGCAGAGCTTGAAGCCCTGCGTTCTGGTACCCGTGGAGCATCCGATAGCAGTAAAGTGGGTCATGCTGGTGGTGACAATGGTTTAGTGAGCGCAGAGAGTACCAGTTCCGATACGGATTCTATTGATGGTAGTAGTACCGTCGACAATGGATCAATAGATGCAGAGGGTGCTGATACGGAGGGTGGTGGTACGGCAGTCAAGGGTGCCGGTGGTGGTACCTCTCAGGGTCCCAAGACTGCAGTAGCTACGACAGGTGCAGGATCTCGGAATAATCGTACTGGTGCCACTAGAGACGCAAACCGCAACAGATCGAGGAAAAAGAGTAGTCGTAAGCGCTAAACAATTTCTTGGATTGCACATTCAGAAGTAGGCGGCGGAATCACTATGACCAAAAGTACCCAGAAGCCTTGACTCCGGCTATGGGGAATATGTCGGTGTACGTCGTCATGTAATACCGCTGTTGCTGGTATCCTTTATATTGTATGGAAGTGTCGCTTTTAGCAGGTCAAGATAGGCTGTATCAGGCGGTCGATGATAAATCGGCTTATAGAGTATTACCGCATGATGATGGAGAAAGCATCGAACATCCCGTTGTGCAAATGCTCGCAGCCGAGATGGAGTCCCATTTCCACCATCCAGTTGAAACAGACGATATTCGCTTGATTGCCAGGGCTTATGCTATAGCGGCCAAGGCTCACCAGGGACAGTTCAGGAAATCAGGAGAGCCATTTATTCACCATCCCGTCGAAGTGGCGAAAATAGCCATTCAGATTGGGATGGATCCGGAATCCATAGAAGCTGCGTTGCTGCACGATGTGGTAGAGGATTCGCAGATGTCGGTGGAGGAGTTGGCTTCGCAGATGGGAGAGGCGGTTGCATTTTTAGTAGATGGTGTTACCAAACTTGATCGTATTAAATTCGATTCTTATGAGGCTCGCCAGGCTGCAACCCTTCGCAAGATGATTGTAGCGATGGCCAGCGATTGGAGAGTCATAGTTCTCAAGCTGGCAGATCGTCTCCACAATCTCCGTACAGTTGCGGTCATGCCACCAGATAGCCAGAAGAGGACTGCCCAAGAGACACTGGACGTCTATGCCCCCCTTGCGCATAGATTGGGCATGCAGGAGGTCAAGTGGCAGCTGGAGGACCTGTCTTTTGCCACTCTTCACCCCAGACGTTATGCCGAGATATCTCAGATGGTTACTGCTCGCGCTCCGGAGAGAGAAGTATATCTTGGTAGGGTAATAGAGGACATCTCAGGTATGCTGTCCAGTGCGGGAGTAGTTGCAGAGGTGCACGGTAGGCAAAAACACCTGTGGTCGATATACGAGAAGATGGTGGTACGTGGTAAGGAGTTTGAAGATATATATGATTTGGTAGGAATCCGGATCATTGTTGATTCGGAGAGAGATTGTTGGGCATCATTGGGGTGCCTTCACTCGACTTGGACTCCCATCCCGGGGAGATTCAAGGACTATATAAATGTTCCAAAATTCAATTTGTACCAATCCCTGCATACTACGCTGGTCGGTCCGGGTGGCAAGCCTATAGAGGTGCAGATACGTACATATGATATGCATAGGCGTGCAGAACGAGGCATTGCTGCCCATTGGGAGTACAAGGAGGGGAGTTCGCAGAGAGGGTGGCAACCCGGAGACAATCGGGCAGGTAAATCGGCGTGGATGCGTCGCCTCTCGTACTTACAGAGAGATGATGTTGACCCTGCTGAGTTCATGGAGACACTCAGGATGGATTTATCCAGTGACGAGGTATATGTGTTCACTCCCAAGGGAAAGGTTGTCGAGTTGCCCGCAGGATCTACACCTGTCGACTTTGCCTATGCCATCCATACCGAGGTAGGTCATAGATGCATAGGTGCAAAGGTAAATGGTAGACTTGCCCCTCTGGATACAAAATTAAGATCTGCGGATACCGTCGAGGTTGTCGTTTCCAAGATACCGTCAGCAGGTCCATCACAAGATTGGGCGAAGTTCGTAGTCTCGTCAAAGGCTAGAAACAAGATTCGCCAATGGTTCAGTAAGGAGAGAAGAGAAGATGCTATAGAGCTGGGTAGAGATGACCTGAACAAAGCACTTAGACGCGAGAATATAGCATTGTATGACACATCTACAGCAAATGCATTGGAATATGTAGCTGAAGACTATGGTTATCAGAGCGTCGAAATGCTTTATGCATCTATAGGTGATGGTCATCAATCTTCATGGGCGGTAGCTCATAAAGTTGCGCGCAGAATAAAAGGCGAGGATGTAGTTGAAGATAGCGCTATGACTACTCTGGGCAACACTGAGATGTCGCGCGGATATAGTGATCTATCTGACAAGAAACCAGTTGCCGGTATATATGTAGAGGGGCTGGATGATGTCATGGTGCATCTTGCGAGATGTTGCTCTCCATTGCCAGGCGATCATTTGGTCGGTTTTGTTACGAGAGGTAGAGGGGTGAGCGTACATAGATCCGGGTGCTCCAACTTGGCTGCCATGCAAGCAGCCGAAGGAGAGAGATTGATTGAGGTAGAGTGGAACGATGCAGGTGTTCACAACAATTCATTTACGGTTGCGATAGAACTCTTGGCATTTGATCGGGCACATTTACTGGCAGATGTAGCCAGATTGGCTGGAGAACATCATATCGACATACTGTCGTCACACACGAGCACGCGTCGTGATAGGGTAAGCAGGATGAACTTTGAAGTTGTGGTGACAGAGCCATCCCAGTTGGCCACCTTGATAGCATCGCTAAAGCGCATTGATGGCATCTTTGATGTTTATCGTATGATGCCGGGCAAGAAGTAACTGGCTGGACTATGTACGATATGTACGGTATGTATTGTGTGTTGTCATGAGTCTTGAATCACTACGGTCACCTGCCGGTACTCACGATGTCCTATGGCCGCAGTCAGGCAGGTGGGAAAAGATAATTGGCGAATTTGCCAATCTTGCCAGGCTTTATGGATACAAATTGCTCATTACGCCAGTCATAGAGGATGCTCGACTTTTTTCTCGGGGCTTTGGCGACTCGAGTGATGTAGTGGGTAAGGAGATGTATGTATTCGAGGATAGAGGAGGGCGCACTCTTGCACTACGACCGGAAGGGACGGCATCTGTAGTGAGGGCATATATACAACACAGGCCTGTCCTGCCGTGGAAGGTTTGGTATTTGACACCGGCATTTCGTTATGAACGACCTCAGGCAGGGAGATATCGACAGCACCACCAGATTGGGGTCGAGGCATTGGGAGTGGACTCCCCTGAGCTTGATGCCGAGATAATCGATATGGCTATGAGAACCATCCGTACGGCCGGCTTGAGTGATATTGAGCTGCTTGTGAATTCAATGGGTTGCGAGGTGTGCAGACCTACCTACGAGGAGCTGTTAAGAGCCTATCTGGCTGGACAGGTAGAGTCTATGTGTGGCTACCATCACGAGCACTGGAACGAAGTACCGTTACGTGTACTGGATTGTAAGACCAGCGAGTGCAAGGCAGTTACCGATTTAGCACCAAGAATATCTGAGCATCTCTGTGCTGATTGCAGGGTATCATTTGACATCCTTAAAGCCGAGCTCCATGCATTGGGTATTCCTTACACTGTCGAATACCGTTTGGTACGCGGCTTTGACTACTATACACGTACTACATTCGAGATCATTTCACATGTGCTTAATGCTTCGCAGAATGCGGTAGGTGGTGGTGGACGTTACAATGGTTTGTCGGAGGTGCTTTCAGGACCACCTACTCCCGGTATTGGTTTCGGGATAGGACTAGAGAGATTGCTGGTTGCGTGCGATGCCGAAGGGTCCCTTCAGATGCAAAGCCCAAGCATGGATATATACATAGCTGAACTTGTACATGACGCAGAAGTCAGTGTCCTTGCAGGGCAATTAAGGAGAGCGGGTTATTCTGTAGAGAGATCATATGAAAATAAATCCTTGAAGGCTCAGCTACGTTATGCAGATAGACTTGGGGCTTGTGTGGCTCTTATTATTGGCGAAAGGGAACTTGCAGCACGGGAGGTAGTATTCAAGCCGCTACTCTCCAGTGATGAGCAGTTTACGGTGGGCTGGGATCATGTAGTACAGGAAGCAGGTAAATGGTTGGAGAGATGGAAAAAACATTAGCAAGTTTGTCGTCTATGCGTACTCATTATTGTGGTCAACTCGGGGAAGACGATATAGGTACGCGGGTGACAGTATGTGGTTGGGTAGCTCATCGAAGGGAGCATGGAGAACATCTAGCGTTTCTGGATATGAGAGATCATACCGGTATTGTACAGTGTATCGTGGAGGGATCTATTGACGTTCGTCCGGAGTGGGTATTATGCGTAACAGGTACGCTGAAGCGTCGACCTGCTGGCACTGAGAACAACGACCTGAATACCGGAAGCGTGGAAATAGTGGATTGCGAATTGAAAGTACTCTCAAAGGCATCTCCACCACCATTTCCTGTAGAAGACCGTATTGAAGCAGATGAGGTGCTTCGTATGCGCTATAGGTGCGTAGATCTTAGGCGTCCCAAGATGCAATTTAATCTGCGTTTGCGTTCTGCTCTTTTGCAGTCGTTACGTCGGGGTATGGTGGAGAGAGGGTTTTGTGAGGTGGACACTCCTTTGCTCTGGACACCTACACCTGAGGGGGCAAGGGAATTTGTTGTACCATCCAGGCTGAGAAAGGGAGAGTTTTACGTATTACCACAGAGTCCGCAGATTGCAAAGCAGCTTCTTATGGTGTCAGGAATAGATAGATACTTTCAGATTGCCAAGTGCCTTCGTGACGAGGACCTGAGAGCAGACCGGCAGTTCGAATTCACTCAGTTGGATATCGAGGCATCCTTTGTAGAGGCGGAAGATATACGTAGTATCGTTGCAGATGTAGTGCTTGAAGCGATTGAAGCGGTTACTGGCTCTGATTTTGGTCCTGTGAGTACGATTACATGGAAGGAATCCATGGATCGTTTTGGTACGGATAAGCCTGATATCAGTAGTGGTATGGAACTGGTCGATCTGACAAGTCACTTTGCAGGTACTTCAGCTCGTGCATTGAGTGCACCATGCGTGAAGGCAATAGTAGTATCGGGTAGTGGGGAAGGTAGCTCACTAAGCCGGAATACGTTGGACGGTCTGGTGGAGTATGCAAAGAGCATTGGCGGAAAGGGATTGGCCTGGTTCCGGGTTACCAGAGAAGAGGGTGGGAGTCTGCAGTTGGAGTCTCCGCTGGTAAAGTTCTTGAGTGATACTGAGCAAGCTGGAATGATACATAGGTGTAATGCTGTCAGTGGTGATGTGATACTGGTAGTAGCTGACGAGTGGAGAACAGCCTGTGAGGTACTAGGTGGGGTACGGGTCAAGTTGCTCAATAATTTTGTTGCGTCTTCCGATAACTCCAAAGGAGATGAGAGCTCTATGATGTCCAATAGCTCTGATAGTGCTGATAAGTATGCCATACCTGGTACTTTCGATGGTAGTGGCAATTTTTATAGTGTCGGCAATCCAGCTAAGAGATCGCTTCTCTGGGTGATTGACTTTCCTCTGTTTGATGGGGTGGATGATAGTGGTAACTTGATATCGGCTCATCACCCATTTACTATGCCATATCCAGACGATATGGCTCAGCTCGAGGACGACCCTCTGAGCGTACGGTCACTTGCCTATGACTTGGTTCTTGATGGCTGGGAATTGGGTTCTGGTTCTATCAGAATTCACGATCCTGAAATACAGCACAGTATCTTCAAGTTATTGGGTCTTAGTATGGAGGCCGCATCCGCTCGTTTTGGATTCCTGTTGGATGCATTCCAGTATGGAGTTCCTCCACATGGCGGATTCGCTATTGGTATAGACAGACTTGTTGCTCTCTTGGCAGGCGAGCAATCTATCAGGAATGTCATTGCATTTCCAAAGACCCAGACTGGTTATGACCCGCTCACAGGAGCGCCAAAGGAATTACAGCCGGAGGTTCTTTCAGAGCTCGGCATATCCATCCGTACTGCTTCTCGACCGACCGTAATTGGGTAGTGGGTTGCTTTCTTGAAATATCATAGATGGATGTGAATAAAGAACAAAGATAAGTATGCTCTCTTTGCGCTAATATCAATATCATGGAAGAAGAACGCTCCCCTGTATTGCTTACTCGTAACCCTGATAACGTTGCGCTGATTACGCTTAATCGTCCCAAGGCCAATGCCCTTTCAGCCGAGTTGTTGGATCATCTTTGTAAGGTCGTGTCTGAGCTTGTGGAAGATTCTCCGGCATCGGTAGTGCTGTATGGTGGTAAACGATTGTTTTCGGCGGGTGCCGATATTTCTGAGATGGATCTCGATGATCCCGATATAGCCAGCAAAATAGTCGGCAACTTTCATGAGGCTACAGCAGCCCTGGCTTCCTTGCCGCGGATGGTTGTAGCTGCCATTACCGGATACGCACTGGGAGGAGGTCTCGAGTTGGCATTGTCGTGCGACATCAGGATAGCTGGTGAGTCTGCAAAGCTTGGTTTGCCAGAAGTAACCTTGGGAATCCTGCCTGGAGGGGGAGGTACCCAGCGATTACCCAGGCTAATAGGGGTATCAAGGGCAAAAGAGATGATTCTATCTGGTCGGCAGATAGACGCAGAGGAGGCTCTTCGGATTGGTCTCGTGAACAAAGTGGTCCCCGATGGCGATGTACTCGATGAAGCGATGGCTATAGCAACTGAGTATGCCGCTGGAGCACTTGCCGCTCAGGCTCTGGCGAAGAGGGCGATAGATGAGGGTATAGATATGAAGCTGAACGATGGGCTTGCCGTAGAGCGCAATGTATTTGAGGAAGTATTCAGAACCGATGATGCTCGGATTGGTATTACATCATTTCGTGAAAGCGGCCCAGGTAAGGCGCACTTTATAGGTCGCTGATGTGTATATCCAGTGTAGTGACATCAATGAATACTAGTCGCGTTATGTCATTTGCGGAACAGACTACTGAATGAGATACTAGTGATTATCTTTGTAGTTAGCGATATATCCAATATCCATGCCTGATCCCAAGAAGATTCCAGATAAACCTCCAGACTGGTACCGGAAGGCTGTCTTCTATGAAGTGTTTACGAGAGGATACTTCGACTCCAATAATGACGGAGTTGGAGATATTAGGGGGTTGCAACAGAAGTTGGACTACCTGGAATGGTTGGGGGTGGACTGTATATGGTTGTTGCCGTACTATCCTTCTCCAATGCGTGACGGAGGGTATGATATTTCAGACTTCATGTCTGTCCATCCCGAGCTGGGCACAGTAGACGATCTCTCGGCTTTGCTCGATGATGCTCATAGTAGAGGTATAAGTATAGTTGCAGACCTTGTACTTAATCATACCTCCGATCAACATCCTTGGTTTCAGGAGTCCAGGTCATCTCGTACGAACTCAAAGGCAGATTGGTATGTGTGGAGTGATGACGATAAGCGTTGGCCTGAAGCACGAGTCGTATTCGTCGATGTAGAAACCTCCAATTGGACATGGGATCCTGTCAGGGAACAGTTTTACTGGCATCGATTCTATTCCCATCAGCCGGATCTCAATTACGAAAATGAAGAGGTCGTAGAGACCATGTTGGACGTAGTTAGGTACTGGCTGGATTTGGGGCTAGATGGCTTTAGGCTGGATGCCGTTCCGTACCTATTCCAGAAAGATGGCACTACAGGTGAGAACCTGCCAGAGACACATGCCTATCTTGCAAAAATTCGTAGGGTGGTAGATGAGTATTCCCCCAAGAGGGTTCTACTTGCTGAGGCCAATCAGTGGCCTGCTGATTTGGTCGATTATTTTGGGAAAGGTGATGAATGTGATATGTGTTTTCACTTCCCGCTTATGCCACGCCTTTTTCTTGCCGTAAGACGTGAGCAGAGATTTCCAATAACAGAGATCATTTCCCAGACCCCCGAGATTGTTACGGGCTGCCAGTGGGCTATCTTTTTGCGCAATCATGACGAACTCACCTTGGAGAAGGTCACCGAAGAGGAGAGAGACGAACTGGTCTCTGAGTATGCACGTGATCCTCGTATGAAGAGACATCTTGGTATAGGGAGGCGCTTGGCATCATTATTGCAAAATGACAGGAAATTGGCTGAGTTGCTTTGGGCGTTGATTTTCTCGTTGCCGGGGAGCCCAGTCATCTATTACGGGGACGAACTGTTGATGGGTGATAACATTTACCTTGGAGACCGTGATTCTGTACGTACTCCGATGCAGTGGAGCCCTGATCGCAACGGTGGTTTCTCTAGGGCAGACTTTGCTCAGCTTTACTTGCCCCCCGTTATGGATCCCGTATATGGATATGAGGCAGTAAATGTGGAGGCACAGCAGCGCAATTCGAGTTCCTTCTTGCATTGGATGCAAAGAATGCTTCAGGTGAGAAAGCAGTATCCGGTTTTTGGTATAGGTGTCTTGGATTTTATCAGTTGTACCAATCCGTCAATTCTTGCATATGTGCGTGCGGTCGAGCAGGATGGTGACATTAGTGCCGTGCTCTGTGTTCACAACCTGTCGAGATTTGCACAGCCGGTAGAATTGGATTTGATCAGATATGTTGATTATGTGCCCATAGAGTTGTTAGGGAGGGTTCCATTTCCTGCAATTGGAGAGAGCTTTTATCCTATTTCGCTTGGTTCTTATGGATTTTACTGGTTTGAACTGGTCAAACGAGATGATGGTGATATGGCTCAGGATTGAAGCGCCCTGTGGACAGTAATGGTAGACTATATTAAATGCACGATTTGACCGATGGTGTGGTAGGCAGCGCATCCTTGGATGGGATAGTGCAGAAAGCAATATCGAGGTATCTGCCCAATGGACAGCCCATGCCAGACAGCGTAGTGATTGTCGATACTGATGTTGTCAGGTATGAAAAGCCTGTTTTATTGGATGTAGTAGCTCGAGCAGACGGTTCTATGTATCACGTTGTCATTGGACTTATGGATCCGGGAGATGAGCCTAGATTTTTCTCCGATGCTGCAGATCAGGTACTTGGATTATATGACCATAATGGTCAATTGTTTGTTGCGGTAGATGCTCTAGAAGAGCAGGACATGGTATCCGACCTGGTAGGGTTGCTCCATTCTCCTCCAGCTACCCAGGAATTTCTGTCTGTCCAGACACTTTCGGATGGTCAGACACCTTTGGATGGTCAGACATCTTCGTCTACCCATGAATCTTCAGGTAGTTATACAAATCAGGTATCTTCGGTCGATCTGGCTCATCCTACATATCCTCTATCAGCTCATGCACCTTTGGCTACCCCTGTATCCGTCCAGGTTAGCCCGACTGATTCAGCATCTCCGAGTTATCAAGACTTGGTTTCGAGGTTCAATATGGTCAGGAAGGATAGCGATACTGATGAACTGGTTGTGTATATCGTCAATGAATCGGTAATATACACAGTTGTTAAGAAGATAATAGAGATGAGGTCCCCCAACATTGATCTCCTCATTACTCTTGATTCCTGTGGGTTCAATAACATGTTTGCTCCACTTACCGTCTGGGAACGTGGTGGCTATATTTTGGGGTTGGTTCAAGAGTATATGCCGGGTACTTCTACCGGCTGGGACGTTGCACTTACATCGCTTCGCGACCTATGCTCAGCTGGATGTGCACCTCAAGAGGCAGGAGCTGACTTTGCGCCAGATTCTTTCAAGATTGGTGAGATGTTGGGTAGGATGCATATTGCTCTTGAAGGAAAGTTCAATCGGCGTAGGATGGATATAGCCACTAAACTGCCAGATACATCCAGCTGGTCGGAGTCGGATAGGCTACAGGCCCAGTTGGATAGGAAATTACTGGAAGAATCCGATATCCATTACTACGAGATTCCGATTCATGGTAACTTTGATTTGGTTCATATAAGGAGAGGAGAGTATGGTTGGTACCTTGGCGACATGATGCAACTAGGATCACAGCAGGAAAGATTGTACTCGTCTCCACTGTATGATCTGGCTACCGTGCTGTGCTCATTGCACGAGGTAGCTCTGGATTCACTGAAGGAACGCGATCCTCTTAGTGCAGATGAGACGGAGGGTCTGGTAAGTGAATGGGAGAAACGTAATACCGAAATGCTTATAAATGGCTATTTGAACGTATCTGGCATTGCAGGGTTGGTTCCTACTCATGATGGGTGTTTCTACGCGATGCTCAATATGATGAGCCAAGAATATCATAATCGTAATAATTTGTCAGCAGATGAGTAGATAAAGTGCGCTGGACATCGGCACATAGAGAGTGTGAACTATGTTGGCTGTAATGCGCTATTATTCACCACATGAGTGATAACAACATATCTCGAATAGGCGTATTGACCGGTGGTGGTGACTGTCCAGGGCTAAATGCAGTAATACGTGCTGTAGTTACTGTAGCCGAACAGGAATACGGTGATTCGGTAGTAGGGTTCTACGATGGGTGGAAGGGGGTCATCGAGAGCAGGACTATGGAACTTCGTACAGAGGATTGTAGAAACTTGCTTACGCTGGGAGGCACAATCCTAGGTACCTCCAGGACCAACCCTTTTGTCATGGAAAATGGCATAGAGAAGGTGAAGGCAGGCCTTGAAGCTGCTCATGCCGATGCCCTGGTTGCTATTGGCGGTGACGATACTCTTGGAGTTGCTACCAAACTGGCAGAGGCCGGTATGCCGGTCGTGGGGGTACCCAAGACTATCGATAACGATTTAAGTGGTACTGAGCTCACATTTGGATTCGATACTGCCGTGCAGATAGCTACTGAGGCAATTGATAGGCTGAGAACTACGGCAGAATCACACCACCGTGTCATAGTCTGCGAGGTAATGGGACGCAGCGCGGGCTGGATTGCAACTTATGCTGGCATGGCTGCCGGTGTCGCAGATATCCTGGTGCCTGAGAGGCCGTTTGACATAGATACGGTATGTCGAAGGATCATGGCTCGCCATGCAGAAGGTCAGTACTCATCTATTATCGTAATAGGAGAGGGTGCTGTACTTGCTCCTGGTCCGGATCGTGATGCTATGGAAAATGCCATGAAATCTGTATCGCGAGATGCATTTGGACACGCGAGACTTGGTGGTATTGGATCCTGGTTGGCAGAAGAGATTGAAAAGCGCACCGGTTTCGAGTCTCGAGTCACGATACTTGGCCACGTGCAGCGTGGGGGTACTCCTACGGCATTTGACAGAGTACTGGCTACCCGTTTTGGTGTCGAAGCAGTGAGAGCTATACATCGAGGGGAACTGGGGAAGATGGTGGCACTCAATTGTGGTCAAGTGGTTACTGTTCCGTTGTCAGAAGGTACCAGAGAAACTAAATATCTCGATATGAAGTTGTATGACGTTGCACAGGCACTGCTGACTTGAGCCTGACGTATTACGTCCAACGTACTGTTGCTGCCGTGAAAAAGTAAATCATGCCGCCGCAGATAGACGTATCAACTGAGTGGCATCTTCCGGAGCGACGACGTTGATCAGGACTCCGGTACCTAATTCAAACCCTGCAATAGTCGTCAATTTCGGCAGGATATGTATATGCCAGTGAAAGGGGTCCGGTGCCCTGTAGGGGGCAGAGTGAAATACAATATTGTACGATATGTCACCCATATGCTGCCTTAGCTGGTGTAACGACATGCCTATTGCATTCGCAACTGCTGAGATATCCTGCGGGGAGCTACGGTGGAGATGCGGATTGTGCGTACGGGGAATAACCATCATCTCAAAGGGAGTGCCACTCCAGAATGGACATATTACCATCACGCGATCATCGGCATATATCAGTCTATGGCCTGCTATAAGCTCGGTGTCGATGGTAGTACACAGCAGACAACGTCCAGCAAAACGGGCAAATCCTGCTTGTTCGTCAGCAAGTTCTCTTGGTACGAATGGTATTGCCATTAGCTGCGCATGAGGGTGCTCTATCGACGCACCGGCCTCACGACCCGAGTTTACTATGGCCTGGCTGTAGCGGATCCCCGGTGTGGAGGCATGGTATTCCATCCTGTCTCGTATCGCCGCCATGATCAGGTTGCTCTGATCGCTGTCGATTGAATCCCATCCGACATCGTGTTTGGGGGAGAGAATAAGTACTTCGTGAATACCACCGGCCGTTGCCTGAGTGAATACAGGTCCTCGATGGTCCACCACAAAAGGGCCATCTCCATCAAAAGCGGGATAGCGATTGGGCACTACTCTGACGAGCCAACTGCCATTAGGTCCGTAGGTCTCCAGTGCCGGTGGTGTGCTGTCTTCATTGCCTGGACAGAAGGGACAGGGCTGCGATTTATCGCTCTGTATCATAGTAGCACGCGGTGCAAAACTAAATGGCCTGTCTATTCTTTTCGGGTCTATGACAACCCATCTTCCTGTCAGCGGATCGAGCCTTAGCTCACCCATAATTTCTGTTCTCCCATTCTAACATTTTGAATATCTCTATCATCTATTAGTGTATCACTATCCAACTTACTTTTCGGTCATTTCCGCTAGTGTAGTATCCCGCAAATAACTATGGGTTTCCAGCAGACAGATGACACCCCTGGAGTAACGTGCTTTGCCATGCCTGTACCGCAACAGTCCACCGAACCTGTTGCGGGAGATGGACTTATCTCCAGCTACGCCTTCGTCCTCAGCCTTGTCAGATGACACCCCTGACTTGCCGGATGACATCACGCTTTTATAGAACAGACCACTAGTAGTCTGTTCTATAATTGAATGTATGATCTCATACCTTGACCATGCCGCCACTACGCCCATGAGGAGTGAAGCACTGGAAGCCATGATGCCCTACCTGTACTC
The DNA here is from genome assembly GCA_021846725.1 of Actinomycetes bacterium. Taxonomy (GTDB): domain Bacteria; phylum Actinomycetota; class Acidimicrobiia; order Acidimicrobiales; family JAMCPL01; genus JAMCPL01. The sequence continues at coordinate 16,628 of JAJZWK010000013.1, forward strand.
ATATTATGGCAATCCATCCGGATCACACTCTGTATCCCGACAGGCCAGAGACGCTGTCGAAGATGCTCGCCAACGTATGGCGCTGCATTTGGGATGTGACCCTGGGGAGCTCATATTTACTTCGGGAGGCACCGAGTCTGACAACCTGGCAATTATGGGAGTTGCAAAGTCAAGGCCAGGGAAGGTACTTTGCAGCGCTTTCGAGCATAGAGGGGTACTGGCTCCATGTGGTGAGGTGGGTGCTACCTTGATCAACATTGATCACAATGGGTTAGTGGATATGGAGCATCTCAAGTCGTTGCTCGATGGGGAGGTATCTTTGGTATCGGTCATGCTGGTCAACAACGAAGTAGGTACCGTGCAACCAATCAGTGCAATTGCAGAGATGATCAAGACATACGCTCCCCAGGCCGTACTACATACAGATGCAGTCCAGGCAGCTGCATGGATGGATGTTGCCAGCGTAACTAGTGATGTCGGAATGATATCAGTAAGCGGTCATAAAGTCGGTGGGCCCAAGGGAGTTGGTGCTTTGGTGATAAGAGATGGAACCCCCTACGCTCCACTGCTCAGAGGTGGTAGTCATGAGCGGTCCAGGAGACCGGGTACCCATAATGTTGCTGGGATAGTAGGTATGGCTGCTGCTTTCGATGCCGCAGCTAAAGTTAGGGGCTTGGAACACAGACGTGTCCTAGAGCTGAGAGACTACTTCTGGGAGTTGTTGTCTACGATACCGGGCATACACGAAACAGCACCTGATCGCTCTACCAAGGTGCCTGGCATCCTTAGCGTATACTTCGACTCTCTGGATCAGCAGGATTTACTTGTTCTCCTTGATGAACAAGGAGTATGTGCTTCAGGAGGATCAGCCTGTTCAAGTGGTGCAATCCAGCCAAGCCATGTATTGATTGCTATGGGATATTCTGTTACAGAATCTCGCGGTGCGGTACGCTTCTCTCTGGGACATACTACTACCAGAGAAGAGGTAGTTCATGCAGCTGATGTGGTTCGTTCTGCTGTAGCCCAATTGAGAGGTGATTTACGATGAGCGAATATACCATAGTACAAGTACCGAGTATCGTCTTGAGTATCATCTTTGTAGAGAATATGATATGAGAGTACTGGTGGCTATGTCTGGCGGGGTGGATTCTTCAGTTGCGGCAGCGCTTCTCTTGGATATGGGACATGAGGTTACTGGGGTGACATTACGTCTTTGGGGCGGTGAGAGTGACTCTGGTTGCTGCTCGGTTGCTGATGTGGATGATGCTAGGAGGGTTGCTCGTACCCTCGGTATCGTGCATCACGTCATAGATGATTCAGAATTGTTCATGGATAGGGTGGTGATGCCGTATATAAGAGCCCATGCTGAGGGCATAACGCCCAATCCATGCATAGAGTGTAATAGGCATATAAAGTTTGGATCATTATTGGAGAGGGCACACAGGCTTGGTTATGATGCTATTGCTACAGGTCATTATGCCAAAGTTGAGAGGATTGATGATGGTAGCTATATCTTGTTACGTGGTAATGATCCCCTAAAAGACCAGTCCTATGTGCTGTCCTCGCTGACACAGGATCAATTGAGATCGCTGCTACTTCCATTAGGAGGTATGCATAAAAGTGAGGTACGTGAAAAGGCGGCCTTATTGGGTCTGTCTACGGCAAGTAAGCCGGATAGCCTGGATGTGTGCTTCATCAATTCCAGAGAAGGTCGTGGTAATTTCTTGGCAAAGTATACTGATCTGCATGAGGGAGAGATCGTCGATTCGTCTACTGGTCATACTATCGGCAGAGTGGATGCCGTAGAGCTGATCACTCCTGGGCAGCGAAAAGGGCTTGGACTGAGTGGTGGGAGAAGATATGCCCTTTCAGTTGATATAGCTGCCAGGAAAGTGATTGTAGGAAGCGCAGGGCAGGCTTACGAAGCAGGACTGCAGTTAAGAGATATCACCTGGACTACCCAGGGTAGGGGGGATGAGTATTTGGATGGGATGAAAGTGCTTGTCCAGACTAGTGCCCACGGTAAGGTGCGTAATGCTATATATAGAGATGGGTTGGTAATCTATGATCAGCCCGAAAGGCTCGTATCCCCAGGGCAGACTGTTGCATTTTACTCATATGATTTTCCGGATATGGTATTGGGCTCTGGTATTGCGGAGCGTGGAATATCAGCAGAAGAAACTGAGCGGCAATTTCGTCAGTTGGGGTCGTCGGTGGATGTATCATCCATGGATATCAAGCCGATAGATATATCCTTTATAGATGTTTCGTCGATAGGTGCGCAATAAGTGGATGCTCCTCGTGTAGAGATGTGGACTGTAGGTGGACTTCTGACGGTTATGTCGTTAGTAGGTAGCTTCGTTCGCATAGTAAGGTAGAAACTTGGATCCAGAGCAAGTTAAGATACCAGCAGTTGTCAGAGATAGAGTAGCTCTACTCAGAAAAGAGATCATCCGTCATGCTTATCTCTATTACGTGAATGATTCGCCAGAGATACCTGATTACGAATACGATGCGTTGTTCTCAGAACTTAAATCGTTGGAAGATGCCTACCCTGATTTGATAGTCCCCAATTCCCCCACTCAGACTGTTGGTGGTGCGATATCGTCATCGTTTGAACCAGTTGTACATGGAATGCCCATGATGAGCCTTGATAACGTTTTTAGCGAAGAAGAACTGAGAGAGTGGATGCATAGGATATCTCGGCTGGACGATGAAGTAACGGGTAGTTTGTTGGTAGTGGAACCCAAGATAGACGGAGTTGCTATCTCTTTGCTTTATCGAGATGGTGTACTGGTGCAAGCAGCCACACGTGGCGATGGCATTACGGGAGAGGATGTCACTGCAAACGTCAGAACAATTAGTGTTATTCCGTGGTATATCACCGATCGTTGCTTAGAGGGTAAAGTGCCTGCCTACCTTGAGGTACGTGGCGAGATATATATGTCTATATCCTCTTTTGAGCAACTTAATAAGGTGCAGATTGAAAAAGGATTGAAGACCTATGCGAATCCGCGCAATTTTGCAGCTGGTTCATTGCGCCAGAAGGATGCAAGAATTACGGCTACAAGGCCATTGTTGTTCTGGGCTTATCAGATAGGTTCGGCCAGTGATGAAGTTACTCATAATATCAGAAGTCAAACTGAAGCCCTTCAGTATATGAGCGATTGCGGGTTCCCGGTCAACCCTGAGATAAGAACTGTCAGAAATATCCAGGAGGCAGTGGACAGGTGCGTGGATCTCCAGAAATGTAGACATGATTTACCATATGAGATAGATGGGGCAGTAATCAAGATTGACGACTTTGATTTGCAACAGAGACTTGGATCTACCTCTCATGCTCCCAGATGGGCAATTGCTTACAAGTTCCCTCCAGAGGAGAAGGTCACCAAGCTTATTGCCATAGAGGTATCTATAGGGCGTACAGGGAGGGCAACTCCCTATGCGGTTCTAGATCCTGTCACGGTTGGAGGTTCTACAGTTTCGATGGCTACGTTACACAATGAGGATCAGGTGAGGTTGAAAGACGTGCGTCCATCTGACATGGTTATTGTCAGAAAGGCGGGTGATGTCATACCTGAAATTGTCGGCCATATCCCTGAATCTAGGCCAGTTGACTCACAACCATGGAAATTTCCCGACAGATGCCCCAGTTGTGGTGGCCCATTGATAAGACTGGCAGGAGAGAGTGACACTTATTGTATCACTATAGATTGCCCTGCACAGAAGATTCAGCGTATAGTTCACTACGCCTCCAGGGTTGCAATGGATATCGAAGGACTCGGAGAAAAGAGAGTAGATTGGCTTGTTTCTGCCGGACTGGTCAATGATCTGGGCGATCTTTATAGTTTGGATCGCGATCGCCTTGTAGCCATGAGTGGACTTGGAGATTTATCGGTCAGCAATCTCTTTCATGCACTTGATGAGTCCAGACAGCGGCCACTCTACCGTCTGCTGGTCGGGCTGGGTATACGCCACCTGGGTCCTGCAGGGGCGCGTGCGATTGCAAGGGAGTTTGGTCATCTTGATGCAATTATGAATGCAGATTTTAATGAGCTCTCTGTGGTAGAAGGCGTAGGCTCTGTTATTGCGCAGAGTATACAACAGTTCTTCGCAGCGGAAGCCAATAGACGGGTAATAGATAATCTGCGTAAGGCAGGTATTAATTTTGGCGATGTGGTCATTGGAGGGGTACAGGGCGGAAGAGATGGTGGGGGAATGCAGAGTGGAGGAAGAGATGGTGGGGGAATGCTTGCAGCCGGTATGGAGGACATGTCGGATCAGGGTCTGTTGCCAATAGCTTTGACAGGCGGAGAGGCCGGTGCGGGTGCTGTTCAGACACTTGTAGGTAAGTCTATCGTAGTTACAGGTACTATCGAAGGTTTGACGCGAGAAGAGGCAGAAGAGGCAATCAGAGAGCGCGGAGGTAAGGCGGTAGGCAGCGTATCCAAAAAGACTTGGGTTGTTGTTGTGGGGCGAGATCCGGGAGTGACCAAGCTGCATAAAGCAGAGGAACTCGGAATACCGCAGATAGATGCCGCCGGTTTCAAGGATCTGCTGGAAACTGGCCAACTTCCAGACTAAATTAACTGCTATTGATGGTACCCACGGGGGGTGGGTTGTGCTATAATATAATATAGCTTAACGATGACTGTGTTGGTTGGTAGCTGTAGTGATCAAGACAGGAGTGTATGTCTCGAACTTTGGTCTTGGAGAGGATGACATCGGTAGTCGTGACAGGTAGTAGCGTAATCAGTGGAAGAAATGGAAAGGAGGAATTGAGATGATGAATGGATTCTCAGGTGGATTTGGCTGGATGTGGATTATACCTATGACAGTTATGATGATTGCATTTATTGGGGTAGTCATCTGGGGGATGAACAGGTTCATGCATTCTGATTACCGTATGGGACACCATGTAGGGTGTGGCGGATACGCCGATAGCCTCCCTAGCGGCAAGGAGAGCGCCATGTACCAGAATGGAGAGGATGCCAAGGAGATACTTGTGAGGCGATTTGCAGAAGGAAAGATTGACTATGACGAGTTCCAGTCTCGCTTGGATGTGATAATGAAGCACGACAGTACGGATCATTGATAATTTCAGTAGTAGTAGGAATAGTTGAAGAAGCGATGCAACTTACTGAGCGGCGAAGGGGGACTGTCCATTGGGAGAGGAGGATACCAGGGTATGAGGAGGATATTATCACGTCGTCAGTACACACAATGACTATATTGCCAATAGTGGCGAGGATACCAGGGTATGAGCAATCTTTGCCGATAATGTCTACTTTGGGTGCAGCTATATGAAACCAGAGCATCGTGAGGCGGCAGATCGTAGATTGCGTACAGCTATAGGGCATTTGCAAGGTGTGTTGCGCATGGTGGAAAATGATGCCTATTGTCCCGAGATAATGAAGCAACTCTCTGCCGTACAGGGTTCGCTTGAAAGGGTAAATCGTATCGTGTTACGTAATCACCTTGAGACCTGCGTGGCAACTGCAATGCGTGAAGGCAAAGATGAAGAGATCGTGGAAGAACTGATGACTGCACTCAAGTTTGATCCCACAATTACCGGTCCTGATGTGGATGGTGCTGACATTCCTGATTCCGGTAAAGGTGTTCCTGATGCAGCTGACTCCAGTTGTCATGCTCCCGGTAGTCACTCTCATGAATAGAGTTGCTCTACGCTAGTACCACCCCTCCACGTCCACTATCACATCGGTAGAGCCAGCAAAATTGTAGATATCTATAGTACCTGAAGTACCTACCTTTACTACCACCAAGTCCGCAATGGTGGTACCAGGTCTCC